>JAICKT010000272.1 GCA_025927795.1 Parafilimonas sp.
CAGGGCAGAGATTTGATGGATATGAAATTATATGCAAAAGCAGAAACGAAGCTGGACAGCAGTTTGCAAAAAGATCATAATTTTTTACCAGGGCTGACGCAAATGGCAAAATTGATGTATCGCAATATGCGATATGATGAAGCATTGCAATTAGCAAAGCGGTCACTAAGCATTAATACAGAAGATGCAGAAGCGAATTATTATTATGGATTGATTAATGCACAACTCCATAACATTTCTGATGCAAAAGATGGTTTTGATATTGCCACACTAACGCCGGCTTATCGCAGCGCTGCATATACACAATTAGCAACAATTTATTTAAAAGAAAATAATAACGATAAAGCGTTGATTTATGCACAAAAGGCAATGATAAATAATGCATACAATATTACTGCTTTACAATTGCAGGCAATTATTTACAGGAAAGAAAATAATAAACAAAATGCAGATAAGATTTTAGATACGCTTTTATCACTCGATGCATTAAATCACTTTGCATTATTTGAAAAATATTTATGGAACAATGATGATAAAACCAAACTGCAGTTCACATCAACCATACAAAATGAATTACCTGCTGAGACTTATACAGAGCTTGCTATTTGGTATTACAATAATGGTTGTGTAGATGAAGCAAAAAAAGTTTTTGAATTAAGCCCTGCTTCTGTTACAACAATGTACTGGCTTTCGTTTTTAAATAATTCAACAATAAATTTTGATACAATAAATCCTGCTTTCAGTTTCCCTTTTCGAAGTGAAACTGCAAATATTATTCAACAACTTTTAAAGAAACAAGATAACTGGTTATTAAAATTTCATCTTGCATTAATTTATCACGACCGTAATCGAATTGCTGAAGCAAAACAATTATTATTATCATGCGGAAATCAGCCAAACTTTGCGCCGTTCTATGCAACACGTGCTGCTATTTTCAGTGACAGTTCTGAAGATTTTATTTCATCAGATTTGAAAAAATCATTTGCATTAGACAATAGTTGGCGCTACAGAAAATTACTTGCAGAATTTTACATCACTTATCAGCATTCAGATTCTGCATTACAATTAATGCAGCTCTATGTGAAGCAACATCCAAATGATTATGTGATGGGAATGTTGTACGCAAAAATTTTATTGCTAAATCATCAATATGCAGCAGCAGACAAACTTCTTACAAATCTTACTATCATTCCGTTTGAAGGTGCAACCTTAAGTCATGAATTATATCGCCAGACCAAGTTGATGGAAAGCGTTGATGCGTTGAAAAACAAAAAAAATAATCAATCATTAAAATTTATTCAAGAGGCCAAACAGTGGCCGGAAAATTTAGGTGTTGGTATGCCTTATGAGGCAGATATTGATATGCGTTTGGAAGATTGGATTGCTTACAAAAATTATAAAGCATTGAATAAAACAAATCTCGCTAATCAAATGCTGGATTCGATTATAACAAACAGCAACCAAGTTTCTGACGCAGATAAATATTTTAGCAATACAATTATTACTGTTTACGCATTTAAAGAATTAAATAAAGATGAAGAAAGTAAAATATGGCTTCAAAAGGAAAGTGCAAATTATCCTGATAAACAAATTGCAGGTTGGATAGCTTCACCTGGCTTAGAAAATATGCCTTCTTCTTTAAGTGATAGAGAAAACTTGAATGCAGATATTATTAATTATCTGAAAAAAAATTAAGCTGCTTTATTCAGGCATTTTACTTATAGCGGAACACGATGTTTGCGTCTTTGAGAAATGCTTTTGAGCTCCGAAAATTTCCGAACTCATTATGTAAATCTTGTATATCCATCATAAAATAAGCGAAGCCAGTTCGCTTCAATCAATAATTTTTCAATGTAAATCAGTAGATTCGAAATTGCAATTGCCTAATCTCTTATTTAGATTCAAAAATAAAGGGTAAAAGGAAAAAGCACCTGAAATAAAGTTAAATAGATATACCAGTATATACCTGTTTATTAAATAAAAATAACTTTATATTTGCCTCGGGAGTTTTATAATGAAAAAACCAATAACTGATCTGATCAAAATTGATACAACGTTGGCCATTCCGGTTTATAAGCAAATTGTTCAATCTATTTATAAAAATATTGATAATGGCACATTAGCGAAGGATGATGTTCTGCCTTCTGTAAACAAAATTTCAGAAGTTTTTTCATTAGCCCGCGGCTCTGTATTTAGCGCTTATAACGATTTACGTGCCTCTGGCATTATTGATTCCATTCCCGGAAAAGGATATTTTGTTAAGAGTACGGATACTAAACAAGCAAAGCGCATTTTTCTATTGTTTAGCACTTTTACACCTTATAAAGAAACTTTGTTTAATGCGCTGATAAATGCGCTGCCAAAAGATTGCACACTCGATATTTATTTTCATCACCATAATATAAAAATGTTTGAATCGCTAATACGCGAACAGGCAGGATATTACAACACCTTTATTATAATGCCTGAAATAAATACAGAAACTTCGGCTATACTTTCGAAACTGGATCAAAAAAATACTTTTTTGTTAGACGTTGGCTTTAAAGAACACAAAAAAGAATATCCCGGCGTTTATCAAAATTTTGAGAAGGATATTTATTCAATATTAATCTCAAATAAAAACCTCATATCAAAATACAAAAGACTTTTTCTCATTTTTCCTGAGTCAACAAAAACAAAAGATATAATAACAGGCTTTAATAAATTTTCAAAAACAAAAACCGTCAGCACATCTGTTGTCAATAAATTCAACGCAGGAGATGTAAAAAAGCAAGATGCATTTATTGTTATTGATGATAATGATCTTGTTGAAATAGTGAAATATGCTAAATCAAAAAATTTTCAATTGGGTAAAGATATTGGCATCATTTCTTATAACGAAACAAGCCTTAAAAGTGTAATTGGCAGTGGCATCACTACTATCACAACAGATTTTGAAGCGATGGGAAAATCTATGGCGGATATGATATTAAGCGGCAACAGAACTGTAATTGAAAACCCTTTTGTGATGATTGACAGGCAATCTTTCTAAACCAAAAATTAATTATATACATGAGCAAAATTTTGGAACCGGAAATAAAATGTATAAACAAAAAGTTAGAAGGAAATAAAATTGAAAGAATTGACAGGAGAATTAAAAATTTAAAAGATATTTTTTTTGATAAGGGCGCATTGGAGAAACTGAATCCTGAAACGATAGTGTACGAAGTTGAATCATATTTGCCGGTTGCACATAATACAGAAGGCGGTTTGTTTTATGGCATTACTTATATACATCCGGGTGTTGTGGGTAATGAATATTTTATGACGAAAGGACATTTTCATAAAATAAGAAACCGCGGAGAATTTTATTGCACACTGCAAGGAGAAGGCATGTTGATTTTAATGGATGAAAGCCGCAATACATGGGCTGAAAAAATGTATCCCGGAAGCATTCACTATATAAAAGGCAATACAGCACACCGCACTGCAAACACAGGTAATTCCATACTTTCTTTTAATGCATTTTGGCCATCTGACGCGGGGCATGATTATGCAATAATAAGTGAGAATGGGTTTTCAAAAATTCTTATAAAAAAAGATGGCAAACCTGAGCTTGTAAGCAGATAATTATTATAAACAATTGCAATGAATGATTTTTTTGTTGGTATTGATTTAGGCGGCACAAGAGTGAAGCTTGGATTGATGAAAGAAGATGCACTGATCGACAAAAAAATAATTCCGGCATTAGCGCAACAAGGTTTAGCCGCAAGTTTGCCAGTTATAAAAAATGATATTGAGAGTTTGTTGCAGGCAAACAATATTGGTAAAAAAAGATTTAAAGGAATCGGTTTTGGTTTTCCGGGTTTGGTTGATCCGCAATCAAACAAAATACTAAGCACGAATGCAAAGTATGATGATGCATTAAATATGCGTGTTGATGATTGGGTTAAAGAAAACTGGAACGTTGATTTTTTTATGGATAACGATGCACGCCTTGCTGCTGTTGGTGAATGGAAGTTTGGTGCAGGAAAAAGTACAAATGATTTAGTTGTAATGACGATTGGAACCGGCATTGGTACATCTGTTATAACAGAAGGAAAATTATTGCGTGGCAAACATTTTCAGGCAGGTTGTTTGGGCGGCCATATTTCTGTTGTATATAATGGAAGAATGTGCAACTGCGGCAACAGAGGTTGTGTTGAAACATATGCATCAACATGGGCTTTGAAAGAACGGATTGAACAACATAAAAACTTCGATAAAAGTTCTTTATCAAACGTTCCCGTTATAGATTTTGAAACATTGTTTACAGAAGCGGATAACAACGATGCACTTGCAATTGAATTTAAAAATGATTGTATTGAATTATGGTCTGCTGCTGTTGTAAATCTAATTCATGCTTACGACCCTGAAGTGGTTGTTATTGGGGGCGGTGTTATGCAAAGGCATGAAGAATTGATTCCACTTATAAAAAGTAAGGTACATCAACATGCATGGACTCCCTGGGGCAAAGTTGATATACGTGCATCAACGCTTTTAGCGGATGCAGGTTTATATGGTGCAGTCTATTGTTTACAACATAAAATTTAATAGCAGAGTATCTTAAATAAATATTTAGTGATGACTGAGTTTGTTTCTAATTATGATAAGTTTCCGGTTGTTCATGTAAAAGAAAAAAATGTTTTGTGCAGGCAAGGTTGGAGTAATGTATGCGCAGTTATTAAAGATCAGATTCGATCAATAACATCAACAAAAAAAATAATTGCACTTGAATGTTATACAGAGATTTTAGATGAAGAAGTTTTAAGGAATCTGCAGTTAAATCTGGAAGGTGAATTTATTCTTACAAAAAATTACATGCTGCCTGAAGGTGAGATAATGCAAATGGTTTATCCTGATGTTACCGATGATGCTGTGTTTGGTTACATAACACGACTTACATTAAAGGATTTTTTCGATGCTGATAAAATCGAAAAATTCCATCAGCAATTAAACAGTAAGCAAGGAACAATAATTATTTATGGTGTTGGTGCAACATTACTTACACAGCAATACAATTTGCTCGTGTATTTTGATATGACGCGTTGGGAAGGTCAACTTCGTCAACGCAGAAATGAAGTAAGTAATCTTGGCGTAAACAGTAAAGAACTCAAAGCATCTCTACAATATAAACAAGCATACTTTGTTGACTGGCGTGTTGTTGACAGGCACAAAAGAACATTGATGAACAAATGGGATTTTGTTGTTGACACTGTAAAAAAGAATGCGCCAAAAATTGTTGATGGCAATGCATTTAATGAAGCATTGAAACAAACAGCGCATCAGCCATTTCGTGTAGTTCCGTTTTTTGATCCGGGGCCGTGGGGCGGGCAATGGATGAAAAAATATTGCGATCTCGATAAAAACGAAAAAAATTTTGCGTGGTGTTTTGATGGTGTGCCTGAAGAAAATAGTTTGTTGTTGCAGTTTGGCGATATTGTTTTTGAAACACCTTCTATCAATGTTGTTTTTGCACAGGCAAAAGCTTTGTTGGGCGATATTGTTGAAGCAAGATTTGGTGCAGAGTTTCCAATCCGTTTTGATTTTTTAGATACGATTGAAGGCGGCAACTTAAGCTTGCAGGTGCATCCAACAAATGAATACATCCGTGAAAAATTTGGCATGTTTTATACGCAGGATGAGAGCTATTACATGGTTGATGCAGATGAAGGCTCGTATGTTTATTTGGGTTTGAAAGATGACATACAACCACAACAAATGATTGCTGAATTAAACGAAGCGCAAAAAGGCGAACGAGCTTTTGATGCAGATAAATTCGTGAACAAAATTCCAATAAAAAAACATGATCATGTTTTAATACCGGCGGGCACAGTGCATTGTTCGGGCAGAGGCAGTATGGTGCTTGAAATAAGTGCAACACCGTACATCTTCACATTTAAATTATGGGATTGGGGAAGGTTGGGTTTAGATGGAAAGCCGCGACCTATCAATATAAAACATGGCGAAAAAGTTATTGACTGGAATCGCACAACCGAATGGACAAAAAAGAATCTGATTAATACAATTAAAGAAATAAATCGTGGCGATGGCTGGCGTGAAGAATATACCGGTTTGCATGAAAC
>JAICKT010000313.1 GCA_025927795.1 Parafilimonas sp.
AGATTGAAATTTCAAAGGCGTATGAAAAAATGCCGAACCCGGCAATTCTTGCAACACAGGAATTTATGGATGGAAAAATTTATCATCGTAAAAATGACGATGATCTTTTCCGTTAATATTTATTCAATGTAATTTTAATCCTCCGATTGATCGGGGGATTTTTTGTTTACATGCTGAAAGGGAAAAAAATATTATTAGGTATTACCGCAAGCATTGCTGCTTACAAATCAATATTGCTTGTAAGACTGTTGATGAAGCAAGGCGCTGAAGTAAAAGTAATTCTTACACCTGCCGCAAAAGATTTTGTATCGCCGGTTGTGTTATCAACATTATCAAAAAATGAAGTGTTGGTTGATTTATCACACAACAATGCATGGAATAATCATGTAATGCTCGGGCGTTGGGCAGACGTTATGCTGATTGCGCCGTTAAGCTGCAACACGCTTGCAAAAATGGCAAACGGTTTATGCGATAATTTATTGATGGCAGTTTATCTTTCTGCAACCTGCCCGGTGGTATTAGCGCCTGCAATGGATGAAGACATGTGGCATCATTCTTCAACAAAAAAAAATCTGCAGTTAGTAAAAGAATATGGTAATATTATTTTAGATGTTGAAAACGGTGAGTTAGCCAGCGGTCTTTTTGGCGAAGGAAGAATGGCTGAACCTGAAAATATTTTATTATTTATAACCGAGAATTTTTTTAGAAGCGGCGAACTGAAAAATAAAAAAGCGCTGGTAACCGCCGGATCAACATACGAACCTTTGGATCCTGTGCGTTTTGTTGGAAATCACTCATCAGGAAAAATGGGTTTTGCTTTAGCAGAAGCTTTGTATGAAAAAGGTGCGGATGTTACAATTGTAAGCGGACCTGTTCATCAAACAAAAAAATATGATGGCATTAGAATAATACATGTTTCAACAGCAGAAGAAATGTATAGAGTTTGTATGAATTTGCATGGCGATGTTGATATAGAAATTATGGCTGCTGCTGTTGCAGATTATAAGCCGGCAAATGTATCCGCAGAAAAAATAAAGAAGGATAAAAAAGATTTTACGCTTTCTTTAGAAAAAACAAAAGATATTCTTACTGCTTTAGGACAAGCAAAAAAACAAAACCAGTTTTTAGTTGGTTTTGCATTGGAAACAAATAACGAACGTGAACACGCAAAAAATAAGTTGGCAAATAAAAATGCCGACATGATTGTTTTGAATTCCTTGCGTGATGAAAATGCAGGCTTTGGTTTTGATACAAATAAAGTTTCTGTTTTTTTTGCTGATGGTGAAGAGAAAGAACTTAAACTTGCCGGCAAAAAAGAAATCGCTGAACAAATCGTTCAACTTATCATTCAAAAAATAAATGCTTAGAAAAACTATTTTTTATATAACGCTGTTGCTTTTTTCAACTTCTCTTAACGCGCAGGAATTGCAGGGAAAAGTTGGTGTTCTTGCACAACAGGTTGGCAGCAGTGTTGATAAATCTACTTTTACAACTTTGCAAAATCAACTTACAGATTTCATCAACAAACGTAAATGGACAACCGATGTTTTTCAGTCGCAGGAAAAAATTCGCTGCAATTTTATTCTTACTATTCAAAGCGTTGATGAAAATAACATTTGCAAAGCCTCCCTTGCAATACAAGCTGCGCGACCTGTTTACAATTCGTCATATCAAACAGCCTTAATAAATTACCAGGATGCAGATATAACTTTTAAATATGTACAGTTCCAGCAAATTGAATTTAATGAGAACCGCATTCAGGGCACTGATGCATTAACGGCAAATTTGCCTGCCGTTTTTGCTTATTATGTTTATATGATTCTTGGTTTTGATTATGATTCGTTTTCACCAAAAGGTGGTGATGCATATTTTGCCAAAGCGCAAAACATTGTAAATAATGCGCCTGAAGCAAAAGAAATAAGCGGATGGAAATCTTTTGATGGCGTGCGAAACCGTTACTGGCTTGCAGAAAATTTAATGAACACCCGGTATAATAATATTCATGACATTATTTATGATTATTACCGGCAGGGCCTTGACAATATGTACCAGGATGACGCAAGTGCACGTTCGAATATTTTAGAAGCGCTTTCTGCTTTACAGGATTTTAATCAACAAAACCCAAACACCATGATTGAACAATTTTTTGTGCAGGGCAAATCGCAGGAATATATAGGCATATTTAAAAAAAGTGATCCTGAAGACCGTACGCAGGCCATACAAATACTTTCTACGCTTGATGTTTCGAATGCAGCAAACTATAAGCAGGAATTGCAATGAGTAAAATATTTTTTGCCATAATTGTTTTGCTTTTTTTTATTAGATGTACACCGGAAGATAAAAAAATACCTGCGGAAGTTTTACCTGTTGATACAATGAAAATTATCGTTTGGCATTTAATTGAAGCCGGAGACTATGCAACTTTTTTAAAAGAAAAAGACACCACTATTAAATCGCTCGATACAAAATATTTTACTGAAGTGTTAAAACTTCATCATCTTAATAAAGATGATTTTTTTAAAAGTTTCAATTTTTATCAAACACATCCATACTTTAATAATGTTTTGTTTGATTCTATTAATGCTTATGCATCACGGCAGCGAAATCAGATGTATAAATTCAGACAATAATTTTCTCTCATCATGCTTTAGGTTTTCTTTAAGCAATTTCATTTTGTTAAGCACGTTTTTGGTTAACACATAAAGAAGTTATAAATCAAAAAACAACGTATGAAAAAAATTATTTTCTTCTTATTAATCGCTACAACCTATGCTGCAGTCTCATCAGCTCAATCGTTTCATGTTGGTGCCAAGTTAGGTGCTAACCTCGGAAAGATTGATGGTGAATCTTTCAAACAGGAATATAACCTCAGTTACTTAGCTGGTATTTATGTTGATTTAGGGATTGGAAAGAATTGGGGTATAGAACCAGAATTACTCTTTAGTCAAACCAATGCAAAAATTGATTCTGGATTTAGAGCTGTTTATGAAAATGCTCCAAACTCAATATTTGGAAGTAAAGCGCATTTCAATTATTTAAGTGTTCCAATTTTATTAAATCTAAATGCCGGTAAGTTGCTTACGTTTCAATTAGGTCCTCAGTTTAGTATTCGAATGAACAAAGATGAAAAGCTTACAACAAACGTTGGCAATGCTGTGAAAGGCGGCGATCTTGCGGCTGTACTTGGCGCGAGAGTAAATCTTGGTGCATTAAATGTATTTGGACGCTACAATATTGGGTTGAAGAATATTAATGATATAGGCGATCAGCAAAAATGGAAAAACCAGGCGATTCAATTAGGGCTTGGCTTAAAAATTTTATAATCATAAATATCAGGAGTTAAAGCATCACATTTTTATGTGGTGCTTTTTTGTTTTATCGATGTTGTGAATGATTGCCCGCAGCTTAATATTTACATTTGCTATATGCAGGAAAAGATAAAATTGATTGAATGCCCACGGGATGCTATGCAGGGCTGGCAACATTTTATTCCAACAGAAAAAAAGATTGAATACATAAACAGTTTATTAAAAATTGGATTTAATACAATTGATTTTGGAAGTTTTGTTTCGCCAAAAGCAATTCCGCAAATGGCGGATACAAAAGAAGTAATTAGGAATCTGGAATTAGGAAACAAAAAAACAAAATTGCTTGCAATTATTGCGAACGAACGTGGCGCTGAAGATGCAGTTCAGTTTGATGAAATTACTTATTTAGGTTTTCCTTTTTCTATCTCACCAACATTCCAACAAAAAAATACAAACAGCACAATTGAGCAAAGCTTACAACGCGTAGAAAATATTTCCATATTGTGCGATAAGAATAAAAAAAAGTTAGTTATTTATTTAAGCATGGCATTTGGCAATCCTTATCATGATGAATACAATGCAGAAATTCTTTTGCACTGGGCAGATGAAATGGTAAAAAGAAATATTAGCATTATTTCTCTTGCAGATACAGTTGGCGTTGCAACGGCTGAACAAATTTCTTTTGCATGCAATACTTTAATTCCGAAATATGAAAATGCAGAATTTGGTGTGCATTTACATTCATCATTAAAAAACAGGGAAGAGAAATTAGAAGCTGCTTTGCAAGCTGGCTGTAAACGGTTTGATGGTGCATTAAAAGGTATTGGCGGCTGCCCCATGGCGCAAGATGAACTGGTTGGAAATATGGATACTGTTTTTATGATAAATTATTTTAAAAAGGATAATTTAATTACCGAGATTAATGAAGATGCTTTAACAGAAAGCCTGCGCATTGCATCTGAAATTTTTATTTAATTATTGCGATGCAGTTTTTTACTACCATAAATATTAAACCTTTAGAACCATCAATAACTTATCGGGATAAAATTTTATTGATTGGTTCATGCTTTACAGAACACATCGGCAATTTTTTAAGTGATGTGAAATTTAATGTGTTGCAAAATCCAAATGGAATTTTGTTCGATCCAATCAGTGTTTCAACAAGTCTTGTCAGTTATATTCAAAACAAACAATATAAAGAAGAACAATTATTTTATTTGAATGAAAGCTGGAATAGCTGGCAACATCACAGCCGCTTTTCAAACATTGATAAAGATGCATGTTTAAAAAATATTAATCAATCACAAAACACTGCACATAATTTTTTAAAAAAAGCAGATTGGCTAATTATTACGTTGGGTTCCGCATTTACTTATAAGCTTGTAGCTGCTTCTCCCCTCGCCACCTCGTGGAGAGGGGCTGCGGGTGAGGGAGTCGCAAATTGTCACAAGGCACCCGCACAAAATTTTGTAAAACATCTTAATACAATTGAAGAAATTATAACTGCATTCGATTCTGCGATTCACCAATTATTTCATTTCAATAATAAATTGAAAATAATTTTTACGATAAGTCCTGTAAGACATTTAAGAGATGGTGTAGTTGATAATAATCGCAGTAAAGCAAGGTTGATTGAAGCTGTGCATCATCTAATAAATAAATTCGACAAGCTTTATTATTTTCCTGCTTATGAATTAGTAATTGATGTATTGCGCGATTATCGCTTTTACGATGTTGATCTTGCACACCCCAATTATGCAGCTACACAATTTGTACTGGAAAATTTTTCTGCAAATTGTTTTAATGATTCAACGAGAGAATTAATGGAAGAAATAAAAAAAATAATGATTGCAAAAAAACATAAGCCTTTTAATCCGCAATCGCAGTTACATAAAAAATTTCTAGAACAACAGCTTGCAAAAACAAAACGTTTACAAACTGAATATCCTTATCTTGATTTAAAAAAAGAGATTGAATATTTTGAAGATAATAATTAAGAGCTGTGCGATTGAAAAGCGCTGCGAATAGAGCCGCATAAATCTGTATCAATCATTTTTTCTGCGAGGGCAAGCATGTTCGCAAATGCAACATCATTACTTATTCCATGCCCGATAATTACAGGCTTTTCAATG
>JAICKT010000596.1 GCA_025927795.1 Parafilimonas sp.
AAGATTATTTACCCTAAACCCTTTTTAAAAATTTTATCATGTACATCAATGTATAAAAAGCTTATCAGATAAATATTCGCTGCAATCGTTGAATGCTACATCGTTTACATTTCTTATAGAAAGCGCAACAAGTTTTATGGAATGAAATTTTCAATACAGCTTATACTTTGTTAACCTTCTAAAAACTTATTTATGTTTTATCACGTTAAAGAATTACAGTTTAATGCACAAGTTACTAAACCAGATCCTGCTTTTGCAACATTATTATTAGAACAATTTGGTGGTGCTAACGGTGAACTTGCTGCAGCTTTAAGATATTTTGCACAAGCCTTTGGTGCAAAAAATCCTTATCCCGATAAATACGATTTGTTGATGGATATTGCTACGGAAGAATTCAGCCATTTGGAAATTGTTGGCGCTACTATTCAAATGCTTTTAACAGGCATAAACGGTGATCTTAAAAATGCAGCAGAGAATTCAGAAATTATGCAGTTACTAAATGGTAAATCTGCAAAAGAAGATATGATACATAAAGCTATTGTTGCACCTCAGTTTTTAGTGGCAAGTGCAGGCACACCATGTTATACAAACAGCCAGGGCGTACCATGGACTGCAGCTTATATCAATGGAGATGGACAAGGTGATCTTACATCTGATTTGCGTTCTGATATTGCTGCAGAAACCCGTGCTAAAATGGTGTATGAATAATTTATTACAGTTTACTAATGATCCTTATGTAAAAGATACATTGCGATTTTTAATGACAAGAGAGGTAGCGCATTTCCAGATGTTCGAAGCAGCGCTTGAAACAATTCAACCTAATTTTCCCCCGGGCATTTTACAAAGTGATCCGCGCTACAGTAATTTATATTTCAACATGTCGAGCGGTAATGATTTTCGTGGTACATGGAATGAAGGTCCGAGTACAAAGCTGAATGAAGAATTTCAGTTTATTGAAGATCCGATTGAACATGTATTGCAAACAAATGGCTTAGTTGATCAGGAAATATCTGGAACAGATCGCACTGAGTCAACAGTGAAAAAATTGAATAAACAAATGAGCAAGCAGCGCAGTGAAGAAATTAATTCTTCAACATCTGCAGGTGGGCAACAATGGAGTGATGGATTTGCATCAAACGGAATTGAACAGAATGGAACATCTTCTAAAAGAAAAACGAACAGTCGAAAATCATAAAAGCGAAAAACGCTTGTATACACCATTGCCACAACAGGCGGATCTGGTTACTATAACTTATTATACAGATCCGCTTTGTTGCTGGAGTTGGGCATTTGAACCCGAATGGAAAAAAATTCTTGAAAATTTTAGTCATGCAATTACCTGGCGTTATTGCATGGGTGGTTTATTGCCCGGCTGGAATAATTATCATGATGCAATTAATTCAATAAGTAGACCGCTGCAGATGGGACCAATGTGGATGCACGCTGCTGAATTAACCGGTGTTTATATACAACATGATATTTGGGCGAAAGATCCGCCTTCATCTTCTTATCCCGCATGCGTTGCTGTAAAATGTGCAGCGTTACAATCTGCTGATGCCGGTGAAAAATATTTATTTCTGCTTCGTGAAGCATGCGTGACGAAAGGGAAAAATATTGCCAAACAATCTGTGTTGTTTGAAACAGCAGCATTACTTGAAAATGAAAATAAATTCCAATTCCATATTGAATTATTTAAACAAAATTTTCTTGGTGCTGAAGGAAGAGAAGCTTTTCGCAAAGATTTGCAGGAAGTAAAATATTACGGCATCAACCGATTCCCTTCACTTGTTATAAAAAATCCATCTGGCAATGCAAAACTTTTAACCGGTTTTAAAACATATAAAACTGTTGCAGAAACCTTAATTGAATTGCTTGCTGTATAATTTTAGAAGAGGCTTTAATCAAATTAAAATCAAACTAAAAAAAATTTAAACCAACTAAAGATGTATGGCAATTATAAACTTTATAAGCGGTACATGCTTTGTAATAAAGCATTTTAACTAACCTACAG
>JAICKT010000258.1 GCA_025927795.1 Parafilimonas sp.
AATGCATCACAACAAAACAATTTTGCAACCTTTGGTTTT
Organism: Parafilimonas sp.; assembly: GCA_025927795.1. Lineage (GTDB taxonomy): Bacteria > Bacteroidota > Bacteroidia > Chitinophagales > Chitinophagaceae > Parafilimonas. The sequence goes on from JAICKT010000258.1 coordinate 40, forward strand.
GGAATTATGAAAGGCAATGGCACAACTGATAACTTTAGTGCAGGCAACAGAGTTGGTGTTTCATCAACACCCTTATTACATAATGGTCTGGCATCAGGCACTAATATAAATCTTGTTAGCAGCGATTATGAGTTGCATGTTTCACCAGGTTTCTTGTTAGGCAGTTGTGATAAAGCAGCATTCCTGCAAAGCGTATCAATTCATCCGTTGGTACAGGATGGTTATTCAAGATTGTACAGCGATTGGAGTTTATCAACTGCATTTGCGCTTGAACATCATCATCAGGGTTCATAGTTACATTAAGAATGTGAGACGTGAAAATTTCTCACATCTCACATTCAGTTCTTTTAATATGAAATGTATAAAGATGTATAACTTCATAATCTTTTGAAATAATCAATATGAAGCAGCACATCTTTTACTTCGTTCTTTCAATATTGGCCGTTTGGCGTATCACACATTTATTCGGCAAAGAAGATGGACCGTTTGATATAATCTTTCTCATAAGAAAAAAAGCAGGAGCAGGTTTTCTCGGAAGCCTGCTCGACTGCTTTTATTGTTTGAGTGTATGGATTGCATTGCCTTTCGGAATATGGTTAGGAACTACATGGTGGTTAAAAATTTTAATATGGCTTGCACTTTCCGGGGCAGCATGCTTGCTTGAACAGGCAACAACAAAAAATAATTCAGATAAAACGCCAACTTATCACGAAGACTAATTAATTTAAACTCAGAACTTAAAACTTTTTGTATGTGTAATTGCGGAAAAAAGAGAACTGAATTCAAGCAGCAACAAAAAACTTTAAATACAATTGTTCAAGGCAAGGCGCAGCCGGTTGCTCAGCAAAAAAATACTGTCTTATTTAAATATACAGGTAATTCGGGTTTAACAATTACAGGAAGTATTACAAGAAAAAATTATCGCTTTAACTTTTCAGGCGATGTGCAGCCCGTTGAGCTAATTGATGCAAGCGCTATGAATAATATCCCTGTGCTAAAAAGAGTTTAAAAGCCTATCCTAAATCTTTTCCTAAGGAGAAGACTTGTTAGAGGTTGATTGATTCTTCAAAAATATTTTCAATTGCTTTTAATTATTAAACTGACTAAAATAACTATTTGCTTTTTAAATTTATCTCCTCTCCTTTGGAGAGGTCGGGAGAGGCTTTAATCACTCTTCCCGCACCTGCATATTTTTTACTCCAGTAGGTATCGTTTAAATCACTTATTGTAACACCGCCACTGGTAGATGCATTCACAAATTTATTATTGGCAACATATAATCCCACATGCGAAATTGTGTGACCACTTTTAAAAAAAACAAGATCACCTTCACGCAATTCATCATCATTAATGCGTGTTGAGAAATCATATTGTTCGCGGGCAGTACGTGGCACTTCCACACCATACACAGTACGCAAAATGGTTTGCGTGAAGGCAGAACAATCAATACAATGTTCATCATCGCCACCCAAACAATAACGCGTTCCCCACCAATGGTCGATCTGTTGTAACAGTGGCAAATCATTTAATTGATCAACGGGCACATCCATCATTATCGCATATTTAATTTGCAGCATGTCTGCTTTTTCTATATTGAAGTTGGAAGGCGCAACATTTTCATAATAATTTTTATTTGATTGCTTCGGCGATTTTTTGTAAGTATAATTGTGACTCTTCTTTTCGCCGGGCGTAATACTAACATCATCCAAAAATTGCTGATTCTTTTTCTTTGATGAAGCTGTCAATGCATTTGCATTATTCCGTGAAGTAACCGGCTGCAGGCTTTTACAACTGCATAAAATTAATAGAAGGCAAAAGGTTTGTGTTAATCTTATATTCATTGAAGTACGCAATATAAAAATCAATTACGATAACGATAAAATCGTGTATAAGTTGTATGCATTTCATTAACAAAATGTAAATGTGAAAAACATTGTGCGTTTCTTTAAGCGTTATTTAGGAAATTTGTTGGTTGATGCAAGAGCGTCAGCCGTTAATGTTACATAAGAAGTAAAAGCTTTGAACGTCATTTCGACGACAGGAGAAATCTCTTAAAATTTTTAAGATGTAAATTCATGAGATGTCTCGTTCCTCGACATGACGATTTAGGATTTTCAATTGTTTCAATCATTAAAATTTTAAAAGACCTTAATTAAAAATGCAGTTTTCTCATCTTCACGTTCACACACAATATTCTTTGCTTGATGGCGCGGCCGGCATTGATTCATTATATAAAAAAGCAGCAAAACACAACATGCCTGCACTTGCTATCACAGACCATGGCAATATGTTCGGTGTATTTGAATTTGTAAAACAGGCCTGGAATAATACACGTGTTGTTGGTGTTGATGAAAACGGCAAAGAAAAGAAAGAGCCTGTTATAAAACCAATTGTTGGTTGCGAATTTTATGTAGTTGAAGACATGCATAAAAAAACTTTTTCGAAAGAGCAGAAAGATGAACGTTATCACCAGGTTTTACTCGCAAAGAATAAAAAAGGATATGAGAATTTAATTAAGCTTACTTCGCTTGGTTTTATTGAAGGTTATTACAGTAAGTATCCGCGTATTGATAAACGACTCATCGAAAAATATCACGAAGGTATTATTGCAACTACATGCTGCATTGGTGCTTATGTACCGCAGTCAATTTTGCATTTGAGCGAAGCGCAGGCAGAGCAAGAGTTTGAATGGTGGCATAATTTATTTGGAGATGATTATTTTATAGAAATTCAGCGCCACAATATTCCCGACCAGCATAAAATAAATACTACACTTTTAAAGTTTGCGAAGAAATATAATGTGCCTGTTATTGCAACCAACGATAGTCATTATACAGAAAAAGAAGATTATAATGCACATGATATTTTGCTTTGCATCAACACGGGAGAAAAACAAAGTACACCCGGCTTTGATGATTTTATAAATGATGATGCGCATGTAAAAAATCGCCGGTTTAAATTTCCTAATAACCAATTTTATTTCAAGACAACTGATGAAATGCTGGAAACATTTAATGATGTTCCGCATTCACTGGATAATACAAATATCATTGTTGACAGAATTGAAACGCTCAACTTAAAGAAGGATATTTTATTGCCGGCCTTTCCTGTTCCAAAAGAGTTTCAAACAAGCGATGATAAAAATATTAATCAATGGAATTATTTAAAACATCTTGCTTACGAAGGTGCTAAAAAAAGATATGGAGAAATAAGCGAAGAAGTTCGTGAACGTTTAGACTTTGAATTGTTCACCATAAAAACAATGGGCTTTGCCGGATATTTTTTAATAGTAAGTGATTTTATAAAAGTTGGAAAAGAGCGTGGCGTGTTCATTGGTCCGGGTCGTGGTTCAGCAGCAGGCAGTGTGGTTGCGTATTGTATCGGCATAACAAACATTGACCCGATAAAATATAATTTGTTGTTTGAGAGATTTTTAAACCCCGACAGAAAAACAATGCCTGATATTGATACGGATTTTGATGATGAAGGCAGGCAAAAAGTTATTGATTATGTTGTTGAAAAATATGGCAAGAACCAGGTAGCACAAATTATTACGTATGGTACGATGGCTGCGAAGATGAGTATTAAAGATGTTGCGCGTGTAATGGATTTGCCGCTTGCCGAAAGTAACGCGCTTACAAAAATGGTTCCTGACAGGCTTGGCACATCATTAAAGAAAATTTTTAAAGCTTCTCTTGCTAATGATGAAGATGAGCGCGGTGAAGACTTTGAAAACATTCGTAAGCTGCGTGAAATTTATAACGGTAACGATATGCGTGCCCAGGTTTTAAAAGAAGCTGAACGTCTTGAAGGCAATGTGCGCAACATAGGTATTCATGCAGCGGGAATTATCATTGCACCAAAAGATTTAACTGAATTAATTCCTGTTGCAACATCAAAAGATTCTGAACTCTGGGTTACGCAAATTGAAGGAAGTACAATTGAAGAAGCCGGTGTTTTGAAGATGGATTTTTTAGGATTAAGAACTTTATCAATCTTAAAAACTGCATTAGAATTAATCAAACAAAATCACAACATAGATATTGATTTAGATGCATTGCAATTAGATGATGAGAAAACTTTTCAGTTATATCAACGCGGAGAAACCAATGCAACATTCCAGTTTGAAAGTGCAGGCATGCAAAAATATTTGCGCGAATTAAAACCCGATAAGTTTGATGATCTGATTGCGATGAATGCATTGTATCGTCCCGGACCGATGGCATATATTCCGCAGTATGTTGCACGCAAACATGGTCGCGAAGATGTTGTGTATGACTTGCCGGAAATGGAAGAATATTTACAAGATACATATGGCATTACAGTTTACCAGGAACAGGTGATGTTGTTGTCGCAAAAGCTTGCCGGCTTTACAAAAGGTGAAGCCGATGTGTTGCGCAAAGCAATGGGAAAAAAGGACCGTAAGACGCTTGATAAAATGAAAGATAGTTTTATTAAAGGCGCAACTGCAAAGGGTTTCAAGGCAAGCATACTTGAAAAAATATGGCATGATTGGGAAGCATTTGCACAATATGCTTTTAATAAATCGCACTCAACCTGCTACGCTTTAGTGGCATATCAAACAGCATATTTAAAAGCGCATTATCCGGCTGAATATATGTCTGCAGTGCTTAATCATTCAGGCAGTATTGATAAAGTTACCTTTCACATGGAAGAATGCAAGCGCATGGGCTTGCATGTACTTGGTCCTGACATTAATGAATCGCTGAAAGGCTTTGCTGTAAATGCGAAAGGCGAAATACGTTTTGGATTGGGCGGATTAAAAGGCGTTGGTGAAGCAGCGATTGAAAGCATTATTGCAGAACGAAAAAATAATGGTATTTATCATGATGTGTTTGACTTTATTAAACGTGTCAATCAACGCACAGTAAATAAAAAATCAATTGAAAGTCTTGCCAACTCTGGTGCATTTGATTGTTTTAAAGATGTTCATCGTGCACAATACTTTTATGCAATGCCTGGAGATACAACAACAGGTATTGAGCGCATCATTCGTTTTGGAAATACTTTCCAGGCAAACAAACAAACACAGGCAAATACATTGTTTGGCGAATCTGTTTTGCCTGCAATCGCCTCTCCTATTTTGCCTAAATGCAACGAATGGACATTAACTGAAAAACTTGATCGCGAAAAAGAAGTTACAGGAATGTTTATGAGTGGGCATCCGCTTGATCATTTTAAATTTGAATTAAAATATTATGGTATTACAAAACTTAATGACTTTAATGAAATAAAAGAATCGAATACATTGCTCGCTGCAAACAAAGAAAAGAATTTACGCATTGCAGGTTTAGTAACAGATGCACAACATAAGGTTTCGCGTAAAGGCAACAATTTTGGTGTGATAATACTTGAAGATTTTAGCGGCAAAACAGAGCTCATGTTATTTGGTGAAGATTATGTTCGTTATAAAAATTATTTAGAAAAAGGAAACAACTTAATTATCTGCGGTTGTTTCAGAACAAGATATAATGGAGAAGATTATGAATTTAAAATCACTTCGATTAATCTTTTGGAAACTGCAAAAATGAATCTCACCAGGCAGGTTGAAATTTGTATGGAACCTGCATCACTCACAGATGAGTTCGTTTATTTTATTGAAACCAATGTAAAATCAAATCCGGGAAAATCAACGTTGAAATTTCGAATAAAAGAGCCGCAGGAAAATCTTGAAATTATTTTAAACAGCATAGACAAAGGTTTTACCATGAATGAAGAGATGGCTGTTTTTTTAATGGATAATCCCGATATGGAAGTGAGTGTTGGATTAATAAATTAAGATTGTATTATGTCGGCGTATTCTTTAACACCACTTGCAAAAAAATTAGGAATTAAAAGCGGTTTTAAAATTCGTTTGATAAACCAGCCAGATTACTATTTTAATTTATTCACTGATTTACCAACTGATATAAAAGTTCTTACTGATAAAAAAATAAAAAAGAATTTCATACATCTGTTTGCAAAAACTTTAAACGAATTCGAAAAACATATTTACGAATTAAAAAATGAAATTGAGCCGGATGGAATTATCTGGGTTTCCTGGTATAAAAAATCAGCAAAAATTCCTACTGATGTTACAGAAGATAAAATTCGCAACACTGCTTTGTCAATTGGTTTGGTTGATATAAAAGTTTGTGCTGTTGACGATGTTTGGTCGGGATTAAAATTAGTTATTCCTGTAAAAGACAGAAATAAATCAACCTAACTCAAGATATAACGGAAACTGCTGCATGAATTCGTTCACTTTGTTTTTTACGTTTGAAAGATAAGCTTCATCATCAGCATGTGTTAAGCAATCATCCATGCAATCAACGATAAACTGCATGTGTTCTTCTTTCATTCCACGAGTTGTAACTGCAGGA
>JAICKT010000609.1 GCA_025927795.1 Parafilimonas sp.
AAAGCTTGCTAAATATTTATCCTGGTAACTATAATTTGCTCTGCCGAATAATGAGAATAATGCCCAATGGTCTTCATTGCCGCCGTTTTGCTGTGTGCCCAAACCATTATCAAGAAATTGGAAGTTTGGAGACTGATTTACAAAGTTGGTTCTTGATGCAGAGGTTTGTTTAATATCATCTTTTATAGCTTCTGAACCAATTAAAAGATTAATGGTGTGGTCGCCTGCATGTATATCGTAAGTAGCGGTATTTGTAAAATTATAATTAAGCTCTGTCGCATCAGATTGTGCAAGCGCGTTGGGTGAATTTATAAACCTGTCAACACCCCATGTAGGAAAAAACTGTTTATAGTTTGTAAGTATAAGATTGCCGCCTAAATCAGATTTTATTTTTAAATTTTTTATTGGGTCGAGTTCAATGAATGCATCACCCAATGCACTGTAGTAATAAAAATTTCTGTCTGTATTATCTGCAAGACCCACCGGGTTTAAACCATCACCAAAAAATGCAGGAGGATTTGGTAAATCAACCAACACACCATCTTTATTATACACCGGTGTTGCAGGTGTTCTGAACAATGCATAGCGAACTACACTCGCACCCGGATTGCCATTTCCAAAACCATCACCTGATGTTCCTACCTGTCTTTGTTTTGAATATGATAGATTGATATTTGTACCAACTTTAAATAATTTAGAAAGACTTGAATTAACAGCCGTGCGAATATTAAAATGGTCGTAAGAGGAATTATTTATTAAGCCATCCTGTGTAAAATAATTTGCAGAAACTATGTACTGAGAATTTTCATTGCCACCGCTAATACTTAACTGAACATTATTCATCGGCGCAGATTTAAGCACTTCTTTTAACCAGTTAACGTTTGGCAAAGTATCAACCATGCTGCCTGGTATCTGGTCGCGTCCATCATTCGCTGCTGCAGTGTTATATGCTTTAATATATTCCTGCGTATTTGCCATTTTAATTAAATGCCCCGGCGTTTGTATGCCTGTGTATGCATTCAAATTCACTTTTGCTTTTCCGCTCCTGCCATGTTTTGTTGTGATGATTACAACACCATTTGCAGCTCTTGCACCATAGATAGCTGCGGAAGATGCATCTTTAAGAATGTTGATGCTTTCAATATCATTTGGAGAAATTTCATTAACACCGGTTTTCGTTGGAATGCCATCAATGATGTACAGCGGGTTGTTATCATTAATCGTTCCTACGCCACGTATTCTTACAGCAATCAAATCACCAGGTGCACCGCTTTGCGCAGTAATAGCAACGCCGGCTGCTTTACCCTGCATAATCTGGTCAACACCGCCAACAGGTATATCTTTTATGTCTTTGTTTGATATTACTGAAACCGCACCGGTTAAATCTTTTTTCTTTTGTGTAGCGTAACCAACAACAATTACATCGTTCAAACCTGAGACAACTTCAGTTAAGGTTATTTGCAGTGTGCTTTCGCCAGCTACTGCAACTGTTTTTGGTTGAAAGCCAACATAAGAAATTTCAAGCACTGCATTTTCATCAGCCACATCAATTTGAAAATGTCCGAATCCATCTGTTACGGTTCCTTTTTTAGTTCCCTGCACGGTTACAGAAACACCGACAAGCGGCTGACCGGTTTCATTGGTTACAGTGCCGCTTATTATTTTATCAACAGATTTAATTGAAGCCTGGATTGGAATTGCGTTTTCTTTTTGGGGTGCATCTGCATGATATAAAAGAATTTTATCGTCAATAGGTTTATAATTAATTCCCATTGGAACAAAAAACTCATCTAGCAAATCTTTTAATGTTTTATCCGATACTGAAAAACTAATTTTCCTGTTTGCATCAATAGTTTGAGAACTGTAAATAAACTTTGCTTCTGTTAAGTGCTGCAACTGCGCAATCACTT
>JAICKT010000039.1 GCA_025927795.1 Parafilimonas sp.
CAATATTTTGTTTTGATGTTGTTCGTGCAACTTCAGTTCCTTTTGCGTTTACAATTTTGTTTATTAATGTTATGGTTGAAGATGCGCCTGTTTCATTCTGCACCTTTGTTTCAATATTTATTTTGGCTGATGATGTGCTTACTTCAGACGTTGTAATAAATGTTTCCCAATGTGCAACATGAATAAGCTCTGTTTCTATAAGCCAAACGTGACGGTTAATACCTGAACCTGCATACCAGCGGCTGTTTGCGCCTTCATTCTTTACCCGAACAGCAATAAAATTTTTTTCGCCCCATTTAATTTTATTAGAAATATCATAATAGAAAGAAGTGTAGCCATAAGGGTGATTGCCGAGATGTTTGCCATTAATCCAAACATCTTCATTCATATACACACCATCAAATTGTATAATTATTTTTTTACTTTTTTGTGAAGAAGGAATTATAAATTCTTTGCGATACCAGCCAGTACCGCCGGTCGTAAATCCAACCCCAACTCCATTTACAACATCAGGATTAAAAGGTGAATTAGTGCCGGGCAAATCTTCAATGCTCCAATCGTGCGGCAAATTAACTTGCCGCCAATTATTATCATTAAAATTTGTTTGTTCAGCATTTATAACATTACCACGATGAAATTTCCATCCATCATCAAACAAAATATTTGTTTGTGAGAAAGAATAAAAGGATATACATAAACAAAAGAGCGTTATAATTTTTTTCATGTATAAATTTTATAATTAAAATCTCAATCCTCTTCAAAGAGAGAAGCAAGCATTTAAAAAAGATAATTAACATATTCACGTTTCATGTTCATACTTCAACGCATAAAACATTGATCCTGTATAAATAGTTTTTTAAAATCATACGACAATCAGTATTCACAAATGCTAATGTAATTTTTTATTGGGATAATTGTATGGATGACAATTATTAATTTACAAACAGAAACAAACCCTGATTGATTTATAAAAAGCCTATCTCTTTTGTTTAAGATTTGGTAAGAAAGCAGTAAGCAAACCAATCAACGGAAGAAAAGCGCAAAGATTATATACATGCTCAATACTTGTTTTGTCGGCAAGCATTCCTAAAACCGCAGAACCTAAACCACCCATTCCAAATGCAAACCCAAAAAATAATCCTGAAATCATTCCTACTTTTCCAGGCAATAATTCCTGCGCATAAACAAGTATAGCGGAAAAAGCAGAAGCGATAATTACACCAATAAATATGCTAAGCATGCATGTATAAAATAGCGAGGCGTGCGGTAATAACAATGTAAATGGCGCTACACCTAAAATAGAAAACCAGATAACATATTTTCTTCCAAACTTATCACCAAGCGGCCCACCTAATATGGTGCCTGCTGCAACAGCTAATAAAAATGCGAATAAATAAAGCTGCGATGTTTGAACTGAAACATGAAACTTATGAATGAGATAAAAAGTATAATAGCTCGTCATGGAGGCGAGATAGAAATATTTCGAAAAAATCAGCACTAATAAAATAATAATGCTTATAGTAATCCTGCGTTTTGATAAATGAACTGCAGGTTCAAAATGTTTTGCTTTTGGCTTTCTTTTTAATGAAAATAGATGTTCTTTATACCAAATTCCTAACCTGCTTAAAACAATGATGGCTAAAAATGCGAGTATCGAAAACCATAAAATACTTGATTGACCATAAGGCACAACGATTAGAGCTGCCAATAAAGGTCCTATTGAGCTGCCTGCATTTCCGCCTACCTGGAAAATGGATTGTGCTAAACCGCGTCGATTGCCCGCAGCCATGTATGCTACTTTTGAAGCTTCGGGATGAAAAATAGATGAGCCAACGCCAATTAAACACACAGACATTAATAGCATTAAATAAGATGATGATTGCGAAAGTAAAATCAATCCTGCCAAGCTAAAAGTCATTCCTGTTGCGAGTGAAAACGGTTGTGGTTTTCTATCAGTATAAGAACCAACTAATGGTTGCAACAAAGAAGCAGATAACTGAAATGTGAGTGTTATAAATCCTACCTGTGTAAAACTTAAATGAAACGAATTTTTTACGATGGGATAAATAGAAGGTATGAGCGATTGAATAGTATCGTTTAATAAATGCGAAAAACTTATTGCTAATAAAACAGAAAATATTGTTTGTGGTTGAATGGTTTCAACGGCAGATTGCTCGGCTTTCAAAATAAAAATTTAAGCCGCAAAAATACAATGGTGTTTAAGAAAAGTAAAAGCAAAATATACATCAGCTATAACTATTAATTTTGTACAATGAATTTTGAATACAAACATTTATTACCTGCAGATTTTAATGATAATTCAAAAGTTTGGATTTATCAAAGCAGTCGCTTGTTTACCATCAGCGAAGCATTGCAGATCGAAGATATTTTACACGAGCTTGTTAAGAATTGGAAAGCACATGGAGCTTTGGTAAAGGGTTATGCAAATTTGTTTTTTGGCCAGTTTATAATTTTAATGGCTGATGAAGCAGCGACTGGCGTTAGCGGTTGCAGTATTGATAGCTCAGTACGCATCATTCAGCAAATAGAAAAACAATTTGATGTTGACATGTTCAACTGGCAATCACTTGCTTTTATTGTAAAAGATAAAGTACAGATTATTCCGCGGCAACAATTCAATTATGCGTTAGAAAATAATTTCATCACACCACAAACATTATTTTTTAATAATGTTGTAACGAATAAAAAAGAATTAGAAGGCAACTGGATTATCCCTGTAAGCGAAAGCTGGTTAAAAACAAAGATTAAAACTGCGGTTTAGAGCGGAAGACGGGACTCGAACCCGCCACCCTCAGCTTGGGAAGCTGATGCTCTACCAGATGAGCTACTTCCGCTTTTGCAGCGTGAAAATAGTTTTTTAACTATTAACTACAAACTATAAACCTTAAACTGCTCTGTCAATCTGTCTCAATTCAATATCTTTGCAGACTAATTTTATTTAATGGTAGATGTAGTTGCAGACAAAGTATATAATGAAAAGCGACAGGGCGAAGCATTTGCACCTTTTATTGATGACATTAATCAATACAATAAAAAATTCTACATAGAAAGTTATGGCTGCCAGATGAATTTTAGTGACAGCGAAATTGTGGCTTCTATTTTACAAAACCAGGGTTTTGGTGCGACAAGAAATTATGAAGAAGCAGATTTAGTTTTATTAAATACTTGCTCGATTCGCGAGAAAGCGGAACAAACGGTGAGGAAGCGATTAACCGAATTCAGAAAAATAAAAGATGCAAAACCAGGAATGCTGGTTGGGGTTTTGGGCTGCATGGCAGAAAGATTAAAATCAAAATTATTAGAAGAAGAAAAACTCGTTGATATTGTTGTTGGTCCGGATGCATACAGAACATTACCTGTGTTGATTGAAGAAGCAGAAACGGGACAGAAATCTGTAAACGTTTTATTAAGTCGTGAAGAAACATATGCTGATATTTCGCCGGTTCGGTTGGATAGTAATGGTGTTACTGCATTTATTTCCATTATGCGTGGTTGCAATAATATGTGCAGCTTTTGCGTGGTGCCGTTTACGCGTGGAAGAGAGCGCAGCCGCGATGCACATTCAATCATTAATGAAGCAAAAAATTTATTTGAAAGAGGGTATAAAGAAGTTACGTTGCTCGGTCAGAATGTGGATAGTTATTATTGGAGAGATGAATCAAATAATGAACTTGTAACATTTGGAAAGCTATTAGAAAAAGTTGCGTTGGTTTCGCCTGAATTAAGAGTGCGTTTCAGCACATCACATCCAAAAGATATTACAGATGAAGTATTGTTCACTATGGCGAAATATGAAAATATTTGTAACTATATTCATTTGCCTTTGCAAAGCGGCAGCACAAGAGTTTTACAATTGATGAATCGTACTTATACACGCGAATGGTATATCGCAAAAGTGAATCGTATAAGAGAAATTATTCCTGATTGCGGTATTAGCTCAGATATAATTGCAGGCTTTTGTACAGAAACAGAAGATGACCATGCAGATACTTTAGATATGATGCAAAGAAGTGTGTACGATATGAGTTATATGTTTTTTTATAGTGAAAGACCTGGTACACTGGCAGCAAGAAGATATAAAGATGATATAGCAGAGGATGTGAAGAAAAGAAGGTTAAAAGACATTGTTGAGTTGCAGGGCAAACTTTCTTTTGAAAGCAATAAAAAAGATGTAGGCAAAATATTTAAAGTTTTAATTGAAGGCAATAGCAAAAAAAGTGAATCAGAATGGAAAGGCAGAAATTCACAAAATAAAATGATTGTTTTTCCAAAAGAAAATTACAATTATAAAAAAGGTGATTATGCTTTTGTGAAGGTGAACGATTTTACGCAGGCAACATTAATTGGTGTGGTAAAAGAATGATAGACATAATTAAAAATAATATCAATGTAATAAAAGATGTTTGCAACAAGCATCATGTGAAAGAATTATTTGTTTTTGGTAGTGCTGCAAGAAATAATGATTTCACAAGCGAAAGTGATATTGATGTGCTTGTAAATTTCGAAGCGCTTCCGCTTGAAACAAATGAACAGGTTTTTTATGTAGTTGAAAACAGAGATAAGTTACAGGAACAATTAAAAAAAATATTTAACCGGGAAGTTGATTTGATTGAGGAGAAAAATATTTCAAATAAATACCTGCGATACTTTATAAATAAAGAGAAAAAATTATTGTATGAAGTATCGTAATATATCTGTTTGGTTAGAAGATATATTAAAAGCAATAGAAGAAATAGAAAGTTTCACTGCAGGCATTACTTCTTATCATCAATTCCTTGAAAACAGAATAATTGTTCTTGCCCCAGAAAGAGATTTTGAAATTATTGCAGAAGCCTTTGAAAAAAGCTTTATTATTAAATGCATAATTAACAATAACGAATTCAAAAAAGATTATTGGCTTGCGTAATATTATCAATCACGAATATTATGAAGTTGAATACGATAGAATTTGGATGATTATAATTAAAGATTTACCTGTTCTAAAATCGGAAGTGAAAAAAATATTAGAAGAATACGAAAGAAAGTTGGACTTAAACGAATTATAATGACAGATATACAATCAATAAAAAATAGATTTGGAATAATAGGAAATTCACCAGCGCTTAATTATGCAATCCAGGTTGCGATCCAGGTTGCCTCAACAGATTTAAGCGTTTTAATTGTTGGTGAAAGCGGTGTAGGTAAAGAATCTTTTTCTCAAATCATACATTCATTATCATCAAGAAAGCATAATGCATTTATTGCGGTTAATTGCGGTGCTATCCCTGAAGGAACAATAGATTCAGAATTATTTGGTCATGAAAAAGGTTCGTTTACCGGCGCAGTTGACAGTCGCAAAGGTTATTTTGAGACAGTAAGTGGTGGCACAATTTTTTTAGACGAAATAGGAGAGATGCCGCTCGGCACACAAGCACGTTTACTGCGTGTTTTAGAAACCGGAGAATTTATTCGTGTTGGTTCATCCAAAGTACAAAAAACAGACGTACGTGTAATTGCAGCAACGAATAAAGATTTGTACGAGTCAACACAAAGCAGAAAATTTCGTGAAGATTTATATTATCGTTTAAGCACTGTACCTATTCGTGTGCCCGCATTAAGAGATCGTAAAGAAGATATTATTTTATTGTTTAGAAAATTTGTGGTTGATTTTGCAGAGCGCTATAAAACTACGCCGGTTCAGTTAGATGATGAAGCAAAAAACCTGTTAATTAATTATACATGGCCAGGCAATGTGCGTGAATTAAAGAATATTGCGGAGCAGTTATCTGTACTTAGTAAACAGCAATTAATTACAGTTACAGACCTGCAGCTTTTTTTGCCTGAAAAAAATATGAATCGTTTACCTGTGCTTTCATCCGCGCCACATATGAGCAGTGAGTTTGCCAACGAAAGGGAAATTTTGTACAAGCTTTTTTTCGATATGAAAAAAGATGTAACAGAATTAAAAAAGATGTTTTTGGAAATTTTGAAAAATCCAGCGCTTGTAAACAATGCACAAAATTTTTCAGCAGAATTTTTACAAAAAGATCATGCGTTAAATGGAAATGAATATAACACGCCGGTTTTATCATCTGCACAAACAGCTTCACTTCCTTCAAACATGCAACAAGGTAATCAGCCTGTAATACTTTCGCAGAAAGATGAAATTGATGCGCATGAAGAGGTGGAAGAATCGTTGAATATAACCGATAAAGAAAAAGAGCTTATTATTAAAGCGCTTAAAAAACACCGGGGAAAAAGAAAAGATGCATCACTTGATTTAGGCATAAGCGAAAGAACATTATACAGAAAGCTGAAAGAATATGATATTGATGAATAGAATAAAGTCAACCGCTAACATTCAACGATCAATGGTCAATAGTCTGTGGTCTTTGGTCTTCTTAATATTTTTTAGCTCTTGCGGCGTTTATACTTTTCGTGATGTATCGATTGATTATTCGAAAATCAAAACTGCAAGAGTTGGTTTTATAGATAACAAAGCCCGTTATATAAATCCGCAATTGAGCCCCAAAGTAACAGATGCATTAAAGCAAAAAATAAACAGTTATACAAAGCTTACGCTTACAAACAGTGATGATGCAAATTACCAGATAAGCGGTTATATAAGCAGGTACGATGTCTCAACCTCAGCTATAAGCAGTAACCAGTCTGTAACAAATCGTTTAACTGTTGCAGCCAACATTACGTTTATAAATACAGTAGATAATAAAACAGATAATTTTACTGTAAGCCGCGACTTTGATTTTCCTGCTACGCAAACATTACAACAGGCAGAAAATTCAGGCACTTTCCAAAATGATATTATAAGCCAGTTAACGGACGAAATATTTAATCATATTTTTTCTAACTGGTAATTACATTGTATTTTCATTATAACATATGCTGCCCTATATAGAAAATATACTTCAGACTTTAACAGGTAAATCTTTTTTAAGCGAGGTTAGTGAAGAAGAGCTTAAGCAAGTTGCTGATAAGTATCCTTATTTTGGCGCAACGCAATTTCTTCTTGGTAAAAAATTATATCAGCAAAAAACAAAAGATGCTGAAACAGCTATTCAGAAAGCAGCATTACATTTTACAGATGCTTTGTGGTTGCATTATAATTTTTTAGAAGAAGGAACAGCAGCAAATACAATTGAAAATGCAGACGAGCGGGTAATAGAAAATAGCACATTAGATGTAAATGCAGAAAACGAAGAAATAACAACAATAAGTAAAACGCCAACTGTACAGGAAATTTTAGCAGAGGCTGAAATTATATTAAATGAAGAGGAAAATGATCTGAGAGATCATACCGCAAACAGTGATTTAATTGAGGAAGATGATATTATCAAAGAAGAAAATAATGCAATTGAAGAAAAAGGTAATACCTATGAAGAAGTAAAAGAGCCTGAACTAAAGGAAAACGATTTTAAAAACTTACCTGAAACAGACAACACAGAGTTACTCGATGAACCCGAAACAGAACCTAATGAAAAACTAAGTAATCTTTTAAAAGAGCAAGCTGCAGCTTTTGAAAAGCCTGCCGAAGAAACTGTATTGCCTGTTGAAACAACCGCTTATCATCGCATAGATTATTTTGATTCGCAGGGAATAAAACTTGAAGAAGAAAAAGCCAACGATAAACTTGGAACACAATTAAAGCGATTTACGGACTGGCTTAAACAGATGAAAAAAATTAACCCCAATCTGAATGCACTTGAAACAGATGCCGCCGGTGAATCGCAGGTGCAAAACATGGCGGAACATTCAAATGTACCCAAAGAAGTTGTAACAGAAGCAATGGCAGAAGTTTTGGTTAAACAGGGTAAGCCGGAGCAGGCGATTCAGATATACGAAAAATTAAGTTTTTTCAATCCCTCCAAATCTGCTTACTTTGCGGCAAAAATTCAGGAATTAAAACCTTAAATAATGTCTTTTCTTTTATTTCTTCTGATTGTAATTGTGTGTGTGATTTTGTCATTAATTGTATTAGTTCAAAATCCTAAAGGCGGGGGATTAAGCGGTACTATTGCCGGGTTTAATAACCAGTTTATGGGCGTTAAACAAACCAATGATGTATTGGAAAAAGGCACATGGCTGTTTGTTTTAATATTAAGTGTGCTTAGCATTGTTTCCATTTTATTTCTAAGCAGTGCTTCCACCGGAACCAATAACAAAGTATTGCAGGATATAAATACCTCAACTGTTCCTACACAACAGGCACCGGCAACTCAACAGCAAGCGCCACCAAAAACGCTTAACTTAGGCGATTCGCAAAAGTAATTATCACTTTATATTGCCCGATAGTATAAGGGTAGTACATCAGGTTTTGGTTCTGAGAGTCTTGGTTCGAATCCAGGTCGGGCAACAAAAATAGCTTCGCATTTGCGGAGCTTTTTATTTATTGCTGATAATAGCACAACCGATTCCGTAGTTTTAATGTTTATTATTCTTACTAAATAATATTTATATGGCAGAACAATTTATAGTTACGGTAAAAGAAATTATTCCAAGAACACATAATGTAAAAACTTTTCGTGTTACAAAACCGGATGGTTTTTCATTCGTTCCCGGTCAGGCAACAGATTTATCATTGAATGAAAAAGAATGGAAAGAAAATAAACATCCATTTACATTTACCTGTTTGCCTGATGATGATTTTTTAGAGTTTACAATAAAATTATTTGATAATCCGCAAGGCTTAACTAATAAATTAAAAACTATTGAGCCTGGTGCTGAATTTGAGATAAGTGATGCCTGGGGCGCTATTGAATATAAAGGCGAGGGCGTTTTTATTGCAGGTGGCGCGGGTGTTACGCCGTTCATTTCTATATTCAAAGATTTAAAAAGGAAAAATGAAATAGCAAATAATGTTTTGATTTTTTCTAATAAAACTGAGGCTGATATAATTCTAAAAGATGAATTTAAAGAAATGCTTGGAAGAAATTTTATCAACGTTATCACAAGCCAACCCGGTACAGAATATTACGATAAGCATATTGATAAAAATTTTTTAGAAAAAGAAATTAAAAATTTTAATCAGCAATTTTACGTTTGCGGCCCTGATGAATTTACCAAAGTAATGTTAGATGCTTTGAAAGATTTAGGTGCAGACGCAAATGCGCTTGTGTTTGAAAAGTAGATCGCTTATTTTTTATTTATGTATAGAATTATCTGTCTATCTGTTTAAAATACCCGTTCGTGTAAAAGTTTTCTTTGTTGTTTTTCATTCGATAATTTTAATTGAACATTCTTAACCAAAATTATTTTATGAAGTACATCTTAACACTTATTGCTTTTTCAACTGCATTTATTGGAAATGCACAAACAAATGCAACACCTACTTTAAAAAGTATTTTACTTGAACAGCTTAAAACCACACACAATGTAAAAGATTGGTTTGTGCCCGTTGATACTGCTATTGCATGGCTTACACCTGAACAGGCAAACTGGAAAGACAGCAATGAAGACCATTCCATCGCTCAACTTACCACGCATCTTATTTTTTGGAACACACAAATATTGTACAATCTTAAAGGCGTAAAGCCACCAGAAGCATTTAATGGTAACAATAAAGAAACTTTTTCACCTGTAGACGAAACATCATGGCCTGCAACTGTAAAAAGATTAGACAGTGTTTTAACTGCTATTGAAGATGTAGTAAGTTCTGCAGATGATACTAAACTTCAAAAAGCATACTCAACTATCGCACATATC
This sequence comes from Parafilimonas sp., assembly GCA_025927795.1. GTDB lineage: Bacteria > Bacteroidota > Bacteroidia > Chitinophagales > Chitinophagaceae > Parafilimonas. The sequence goes on from JAICKT010000039.1 coordinate 9,721, forward strand.
GGTACACACAATGCGTATCATACCGGGCAAATTCTTTACATCAGAAAAATGAAAGGCTGGTGGAATGATGAACATGGCGTAAAATAATATTTTATAATATTGTTTTATGATGACAAAATTCACAACTATTGATGAATACATAACTGCGCAGGATGATGATAAAAAAGCGGTGTTGCATCAATTCAAAAAAATAATTAAATATGCAGCGCCAAAAGCAGAAGAAGTAATCAGCTATGGTATGCCTGCGTTTAAACAAGGAAGTGTGCTTGTTTATTTTGCTGCGATGAAAGAACATTATGGTTTTTACCCAACATCTAAACCCATAGAAGTTTTTAAAGATAAACTCAAGCCATATAAAACTTCTAAAGGCGCAATCCAGTTCCCGGCTGATAAACCACTTCCTGAAAAATTAATTACTGAAATTGTAAAGTATCGTTTAAAAGAAGTTGCAGATGAAGAACAATTAAAACCATCAGTCAAAAGAAAAAAATCTTAGTAAAACGGTCAGGCGCTTTCAAAAAGCATCAGACCCGGTAATGTTATTCAGCGCTAAAAAAATTACTTCATAAATTTGTATTGCTACAAACCCGAGCTATCGTTTCGTTCGCTTTAGCGGAGGAGAAGGAAAGTCCGGACAGCGCAGGGCAACCCATCCCGGTGTATATCGGGACTTCCGTTTATCTACGGGAAGAGATAGTGCCACAGAAAATAACTTCCGCCATGCGGAGAGGGTGAAAATGTGAGGTAAGAGCTCACAGCAATTTACAGTAATGTAAGTTGCGGGTAAACCTTGGGTGCTGCAATGCCATGTATAGAAGCGTTTGAGGGCTGCCCGTTCGAGCTTCTGGGTAGGCAGCATAGATAAATGATAGCATAAAACAGAATCCGGCTTATGGGGTTTGTAGCTTTTTTAAATGAAGTAGAGAAATAAAGTTTTACTTCTCATCTACATTTACATCTCACACTTAATTAAATACTATGAAAAAATTTCAATCCATCTTTCCATATAATCAAAAATTAGTGGCAGAATATCCGCTGATGCCTGATGAAGAAGTTGATGCAATGCTTGCTTTATCTGAAAATGCTTTTTATAGCTGGTGTGATAAAACTTTCGCACAAAGAGCAGAAGTGTTTATAAAAATTTCGCAATTACTCAAACAAAAAAAAGAAACACTTGCAAAAATCATTACAAATGAAATGGGCAAGCTTACAAAAGAAGCAATTGCTGAGATAGAGAAATGTGCATCGGGTTGTGAATACTTTGCTGAACATGCAGAAAGATTTTTAAAAGACGAATTATATGAAACGAATTATACAAAAGCCTTTGCAACCTTTCAACCAGTTGGCGCTGTACTTGCAATTATGCCGTGGAATTTTCCGTTCTGGCAAGTGTTTCGTTTTGCAGCACCCACATTAATGGCAGGCAATGTTGCATTGTTAAAACATGCACCAAACGTTTGTGGCTGTGCTTTAGCAATACAGGATTTGTTTGAAGAAGCCGGTGCAGAAAAAGGTGTGTTTCAAACAGTGATTGCAGATGTAGATGTTACAGAAAAAATTTTGCAGTATGATATTGTGCAAGGTCTTTCTTTAACGGGAAGTGAAAGAGCAGGCAGCAGCGCTGCAAGTATTGCATCAAAGCATATAAAAAAATCTGTGCTTGAATTAGGTGGCTCTGATTGTTTTATTGTTTTGTCAGATGCAGATATTCAAAAAGCAGCGCAGGTTGCTGTTACTTCACGCATGCAAAATGCAGGACAGAGTTGTATTGCGGCAAAAAGATTTTTAATTGCTAAAGATATTTTAGATGATTTTACTGATGCAGTAAAAACTGAAATAAGAAAATTAAAGCCAGGTAATCCTTTTGAAAAAGAAACAACATTTGCACCAATGGCAAGATTGGATTTAGCAGAAAATTTAAAAAGACAAATGAATGAATCTGTTGCCAAAGGCGCTGAAATAATTTTAGGTGGTGAAGTTGATGGCTGCAATTATCAGCCAACGCTATTAATGAATGTGCAGCAAGGTATGCCTGCATTTGATGAAGAAACTTTTGGTCCGATGTTTTGTATAATAAAAGTTGAAGATGAAAAAGAAGTAATAACACTTGCAAACAATTCACGTTTTGGTTTAGGCGGAAATATCTGGACAAAAGATGTTGACAAAGGAATTTCTTTAGCGAGAAAAATAAATAGCGGTTCTGTGTTTATTAATTCAATGGTGAAATCTGAGCCAGCATTACCTTTTGGCGGAATAAAAAAATCTGGTTTTGGAAGAGAGTTAAGCAATCATGGAATATTAGAATTTGTAAATGTGAAAACAATTACAGTTACAGAAATGGCTTAACCGGTCTGACCCTTTCAAAGCGTCTGACCATCGAATAATATTAGCCTTTATCAAAATCATTCTTCCAATCTTTAGAAATATTTTTTGCTTTATCCAACACAGATTTTTCCAATTGATTTTTATAATTTGAAATTTTCTTAGAAACATTTTCATCGAAGGTGCCGATAATTTGTGCGGCAATAATGCCCGCATTTTTTGCTGCATTCAAAGCAACTGTTGCAACAGGAACACCATTCGGCATTTGCAAAATAGAGAGAACAGAATCCCATCCATCAATTGAATTAGAAGATTTAATAGGTACGCCAATCACAGGTAAAGTTGTAATGCTTGCAATCATTCCTGGTAAATGAGCAGCACCACCGGCACCGGCAATAATAACTTTTAATCCACGTTCAACAGCTTTACTCGCATAATCAACCATACGTTTTGGTGTGCGATGTGCAGAAACAATTGTAAGTTCAAAAGAAATATCAAACTCCTCTAAAATTTCTGCGGCATCTTTCATGATATTTAAATCGCTATCGCTGCCCATGATGATACCAACGATTGGAGTTTGTGAGTTTTCAGTTTTCTGTTTACTGTTTTCAGTTTTCACTGCTCGTTCTGTTTTTAAATTTTTTACCTTTTATATAAGATGAATTAAGATATTCGATAAGCCCTGCAATCATTTTTGCAACTTCATCGGTATGCTCATATAATTTTTCAAAGCATTTTTTTGAAATATATTTTACATCGAGACATCTGTAAAGTTGAGACTTTAGCTCTCCTGTTTCACCTTTTGCAATTCCCAAGGAGTTAATAAATTCTAAACGGCCGCCTCTGTCAAATCCTTCAGCAATATTATCCATTATTGAACCCACAGCGCCGCGCATTTGGTCTCTTAATCTGAAATCCTGTGAAAGTGGTTTCGTAAATGTCAACTCATAAATTTGGATGGACAAAGCCCTGGCTTTCTTCCAAACTTCAAGGTCTTCAAGTCGTTTTATAGTAGCCATAACTGAAAACTGAAAATTGTAAACTGTAAACTAAGATATTACTTTCAGAATGTTTTTAATCTTATGTGCTTTATATGTTAAGTCTGTTCTGTCTTTATTGATGATTGTAACATGCCCCATTTTTCTGCCGGGCCTTGTTTGCTTTTTTCCATACAAATGCACAAACACATTTTCCATTTGTAACACTTCATCCAAGCCTTCATATTTCGCTTCACCGGAATATCCATCAGCACCTAATAAATTTACAATAGATGATGGAAGAATAGGATCTGTATTTCCCAAAGGATAATTTAAAATAATGCGCCACAGCATATCATACTGGCTACAATAATTCGCTTCAATCGTATGATGGCCACTGTTGTGAACACGCGGCGCTGTTTCATTCACAAACATGTCATCGTTTTTATCAACAAACATTTCAATTGCAAACAAACCCGCACTCTTTAGGTCTTTCACTACTTTCAAAGCAATTGCTTCGGCTTTCCATAAAACGCGCTGTGGTAATTCTGCGGGAGAAATTTGATAATCTAACAGATTTAAAACCGGATCAAAAATCATTTCTGAAGGCGGATAAATTTCTGTTTCATTCTTATCATTCATTGCAACGATTATAGAAATCTCCTTTTTTATATCAACCATTTTTTCCAAAACAGAAGATGTATTAAAGCCCTTATCCAGATCAGTTTCATTCTTTATAATTTGTACACCTTTTCCATCATAACCACCTTCGCCAATTTTATGTACTGCTGGTAAAAAACTTTTATTGTTTTTTAATTCTGATAAATCATTTGTAACGAGATAAGCCGGCGTTGGAATTTCATTTGCTTTATAAAAATCTTTTTGCGTGATTTTATTTTTTATAATTTTTAGTGCTGCTGGTTTCGGATAAATTTTTATTCCTTCATTTTCTAATTTTTCAAGCGCATCAATGTTTACGGCTTCAATCTCTATTGTAAGCGCGTCAACCTGTTTTCCAAAATTGTACACTGCATCAAAATCTTTTATATCACCTTTTATAAAATGGTTGCACAAATGCGCAGCCGGACAGTTTTCATCATTCTCCAAAACAAAAGTTTCCACAATATAATTTGCCGCCGCCTGTAATAACATTCTTCCTAATTGTCCACCTCCGAGAATACCAACTTTCATACAGTTAAATTGCCGCGAAGATAATTTTTCAATTATGAGTTATAAATAATAGTTATAAACTGAATCTTTTTAAATACTCATCAACATAATTTATCTTCTTTATATCTTTGTAAATAGATGTTGCCGGATTATCCACATAAATTCTTTTCAGATAAACGCATCAATTATTCTTTATTGATGGAAGTTCTTGCCATGGACGCGGCATAATATACCTCTCGCTCATATTCCTGCACACTTGTTGTACTAACATTTATAATTATACTTTAATCATAATAAATTTTTTATGGAAACTATAGTTGCTGAAAAAAAGAATAAGCAATCAACTGCTGACTTTTTACCACTCGAAGGAACAGACTACGTTGAATTTTATGTGGGAAATGCAAAGCAGGCTGCGCATTTTTATAAATCAGCTTTTGGTTTTCAGAGCCTCGCTTACTCTGGTCCTGAAACTGGTGTGAAAAATAAAGTGAGTTACGCTGTTCGTCAGAATAAACTCACGTTTGTATTTACCACTGCATTAAGAAGCAATAATGAAATTGCAGAGCATGTGTACAATCATGGTGATGGTGTAAAGTTTTTAGCGCTGCGTGTGAATGATGCAACAGATGCATGGCATCAAACCACAAAACGCGGGGCAAAAAGTTTTTTGGAGCCAGAAAAGTTACATGATGAACATGGTGAAGTTGTTATCAGCGGAATAAATACTTACGGAGAAACGGTTCATCTTTTCATTGAAAGAAAAAATTATAACGGCGCTTTTATGCCTGGTTTTGTTGAATGGAAAACAGGTTATAATCCGCCGTCAACAGGGTTACAATATGTTGATCATTGTGTTGGTAATGTTGGCTGGCATCAAATGAATACATGGGTAAAATTTTATGAAGATGTAATGGGCTTTAAAAATATTTTATCGTTTGATGATGAAGATATTTCAACCGAATATTCTGCTTTAATGAGCAAGGTTATGAGTAATGGAAATGGCTATGTAAAATTTCCGATTAATGAACCTGCGGAAGGTAAACACAAATCGCAGGTAGAAGAATATCTTGAATTTTATGATGGTGAAGGTGTGCAGCATGTTGCACTTGCTACAAATGATATTGTTGAGACCGTGAACGATTTAAAAAGCAGGGGAGTAGAATTTCTAAAAATACCTTCAACTTATTATGATGATTTAATTGAACGTGTTGGAAAAATTGATGAAGATGTTGAACCGCTAAAAGAGTTGGGCATTTTGGTTGATCGTGATAACGAAGGTTATTTGTTGCAAATATTTACAAAACCTGTTGAGGACCGCCCAACATTATTTTTTGAAATCATACAACGTAAAGGAGCAAAAAGTTTTGGTAAAGGAAATTTTAAAGCGCTGTTTGAAGCTATAGAAAGAGAACAGGAATTGCGTGGCAATCTTTAACTAAAACTTCATATTCGTTTTGCAATAAACATCTTAGTGTTTAGTTTATTTGCAATCCATCAGGAGTTGTTTTCAGCTTAAAGGTTTAAAACTTTTAACCTGGTTAGCAACTCCTGAATCTATTTATATATTACTTTCGAACGCATGAAGAAAATTGTTTTATTTGGTTTGTTTGTAATCATTAGTTCAACCGGTTTTTCCCAATCATCATTTATAGATTATCAAAGAAATTTTCCGCGTGTTGCGGATGCTTTAAACCGTAAAACAGATACATTAAAAAAACAGTTTGAAGCGCTTGGTTTGCAATGGCCGGCAAAACAAATTTATATACGCTCATTTAAATACGATAGCCAGTTAGAAGTTTGGGTGCGCAACAATGTGAATGAACCATTTAAACTTTTTAAAACATATTCGGTTTGCGCACTTGCAGGAACACTCGGACCAAAAAGAATGGAGGGCGATTACCAGGTTCCTGAGGGATTTTATTATATCAATGCATTTAAGCCAAACAGTGCATATCATATGTCGCTTGGTTTGAATTATCCAAATGCTTCAGATAAAATAATCAGTGGTAATACAAATCCCGGTGGCGATATTTTCATTCATGGAAGTTGTATTACGGTTGGCTGCATACCTATTCAGGATTTCCAGATTGAAGAAGTATATATTATTGCAATGAGCGCAAAAAGTAATGGACAGGATTTTATTCCTGTACATATTTTTCCGGTAAGATATAATAATCCTAAAAGCATGGCATATTTTGATAAAACAACAAAAGATCAGCCCGACGTTCAGCAATTTGATATGAAGCTGAAAGAAGTGTATGATTATTTTGAAAAAGAAAAAAAACTTCCTATAATTTCTATTGACACAAAAGGCGGTTATGAAATAATGAACTAACATTATTTTAGCTATCGCGTTTATACATATTTACCTGTTATTTCTGCATGAAGGAAAAACTACGAATTGATAAATATTTATGGAGTATCCGCATTTTTAAAACACGCAGTTTAGCAGCAGAAGCATGTGAAAAGGGAAGAGTAAAACTAAACGGGACTGCAGTTAAAGCATCAAAGCATGTAAATGTAAATGATGAATATGAAATTAAAGCGGAAGAAAGAAAATGGATTATAAAAGTAACCGGCTTACTTGATCATCGTGTGCAATATTCGGAAGCCATAAAATATTATATTGATCTTACTCCTGCTGAAGAAAATGAGCGCATTGAAATTCAAACTGCAAGCTTTCATACTGGAAAACGTTTAAGTAAAATTGGTCGTCCTACAAAAAAGCAAAGAAGAGATTTAGAAGATTTTATAGAATGAGAAACTTTTCATGCAAGAATATAAGTAAGTAAAGGAAATAAGTGAGAACATCTTTGCTTCTTTGCAAACTTTTCATCTTTGCGTGCAACTATCTTTGCGCCATGAATATTCATATTCTTACTGTATTACCTGAATTACTCGAAAGTCCATTTAATCATAGCATCATAAAACGTGCACAGGAAAAAAATTTATTGCACATACAAATTTTCAATTTGCGCAAATGGGCAGTTAATGAATATGGGCAGGTTGACGATTACCAATATGGTGGTGGTGCAGGTATGGTTATGATGTGCGAACCACTGGCAAATGCAATTGATGAATTAAACAATCAATATCACTACGAAGAAATAATTTATACAACACCGGACGGCGATATGTTCAATCAGAAACAAGCAAATTATCTCTCATTAAAAAATAATATTTTAATTATATGCGGGCATTATAAAGGTATTGATCAACGAATAAGAGATCATTATATAACCAAAGAAATTTCTGTTGGTGATTTTGTTTTAAGTGGTGGAGAATTAGCTGCTGCAATAATTACAGATGCAGTGGGCAGATTAATTCCCGGCGTTTTAAATGATGAAACGTCTGCACTGTTTGATTCGTTCCAGGATAATCTTTTAGCGCCGCCTGTTTATACAAGACCTGCAGATTTTAAAGGATGGACAGTGCCGGATGTTTTATTAAGCGGCAATCAAAAAAAGATAGATGAATGGCGATATGAACAATCTGTTGAACGCACAAAATTGAAAAGACCTGATATGCTTAAAGAGTAAAATTTAAAACTTAACTGTTGGGCATTTTACTGTTTTGCCATAGAATGAGAATACACCTGTTTTTACAAGTGATAATTCATAAGCACCCTGTGTTTGACTATAAGAGCCCAATGCAGAATTTGTTGCATCATAGCTTACTGTAATTGTTACAGAGTTAACAGCGCAGCCAATCATAGGAATAACTGCATCTTTTGCACGATAATACAAACCGCCAATTAATTGCAAAGCACCATCGCCACTTAAATTATAATGCGCATTCATGCCGCCAACAATTTCTGTTGCTTTACTCATTGAACTGAAGTATGCATTCG
>JAICKT010000217.1 GCA_025927795.1 Parafilimonas sp.
TAAATTGTCATTCACATTTCCGCCACATTCTTTTACGCAAATAAAAGTTGGCGTAAAAAACAAATAATGCGTGTACATAAAATGCTTTGTGAAACCTTGTATTCTTTGTGTCCCTGGTGGTTACAACCTCAATCGTGAAGTAGAATAAGCCGAAAAAATATTTCAAACATTATACATTCGCAACATAAACTAACGATTAGTTACTTAAATGTTTTATGAAGAAGATTGCTTACATCATCCATATTATATGCTGCCTTTTTTTTGCAACCGCGTGCAATGAAAAAAAGCAAAACCAGTTATTTAGTTTTTTATCTTCTGATAAAAGCGGTATCAATTTTAACAACACAATTGACGAAACAAAATTGCCCGGTGATGCATTAAACGAATTTGCTTACATGGGTGGTGGCGTTGGCATTATTGATGTTAATAATGATGGTTTAAAAGATTTATTTTTTTGTGGCAACCAGGTAAGCAGTAAACTTTATCTCAATAAAGGTGATAACAAGTTTGAAGACATAACACAAAGCGCCGGTGTAACAACAGGTGATTGGATTAGCGGCGTTAGTGTTGTTGATATTAATGCGGATGGTTACGATGATATTTATCTCTGCACTTATGGCAATAATTCAGGCGCACGTGCACGCAATCTTTTATTCATTAACCAACATAACAATACATTTAAAGAAGAAGCTGTTGAATATGGATTAGCAGATACAAGTTATTCAACGCAGGCGGTTTTTTTTGATTATGATAAAGATGGCGACCTCGATATGTATTTATCTAATTACATGTTAAATGCATCTTACTCAGCCAATCATTTATTTCCAAAAAATCTCAGCGGTCGTTCGCCTGCAAACGATAAATTATACAGAAACGATGGCAACAAAAATGGTCACCCAATTTTTACTGATGTTTCATTGCAGGCAGGAATTAAAGAAGATGGATATGGTTTGGGTGTTTCTGTTTCTGATTTTAATACGGATGGTTATCCTGACATTTTTGTAAGCAATGATTTTGTTTCGAATGATGATTTTTGGCTGAATAATAAAAATGGAACATTTACAAATATGCTGGATGCTTCAACCAAACATCAAAGCTATAGCAGTATGGGGTGTGATGCTGCTGATATTAATAATGATGATAAAATTGATTTTGCTTCTGTTGATATGATGCCTGAAGATAATTATCGTAAAAAGCAAACTTTCTTTTTTATGAATTACGACAGGTATATTGAAGAAAGAAATCTTGGTTATTCACCTGAATTCTCACGCAATATGCTGCAATTGAATAATGGTAATTACATGCGTGGTGATATATCTGTTCCTTTTTTTAGCGAGATAGGACAAATGGCAGGTATTAGCGAAACGGACTGGAGCTGGAGCATTTTGTTTGCTGATTTTAATAATGATGGTTATAAAGATTTGCACATAACAAATGGTATTGGAAGAGATTTTATAAATGCAGATTTTATTCAGTTCAGCCAAACAGCAGTAAGCAGTGAACAGTTTAAAAAAGAATTGCGTGATAAGCTGGTAGCACTTAATCATGTTGAGTTGCCGAACTATTTATATCTCAACAACGGTGATTATACTTTTTCAAACATTACAGATTCATCAGGCATCAAACAAAATTCTCTGTCGAATGGAGCAGCGTATGTTGATTTGGATAATGATGGTGATTTGGATTTGGTTGTAAACAACGTTAATAAGCCTGCTTTCATTTTAATCAATAATGAAAATCGGCCACACAAAGCAAAAACCAATCACAGTATAAGTTTTATTTTAAAAGGTGATAGCTTAAACACAAAAGGTTTCGGAGCGAAAATATTTGTATATGATAATGGCAAATCGCAGGTGCAGGAAGAATATCCTGTGCGTGGATATTTATCTTCTGTTGATACAAAACTTTTATTTGGAACAGCAAAAACTGTAAAAGAAGATTCTGTTGTTGTGATTTGGCCGAATAATAAAAAACAAGTTTTGCAAAATCTTAATACAGATTCAACATACACATTATTTCAAAAAAATGCAAATGAAATTTGGCACGCATCTTCAAACATTAATCAAAGAATTTTTACTGATGTTACAACATCTGTAAACACAATATATAAACACACAGATGTTATTTATAATGATTATGCTGACCAGCATTTGTTGCCACAAAAATATTCACAGTTGGGTCCGTTTATTTCAACAGGTGACATAAACCAAGATGGTAAAACCGATTTTTATATTGGAGCTGGTTTTAACTCAAATGCGAAAATTTTTACGCAAACAAATAATGGAACATTCTCCGGCAAAGATTTTACAATGGGTTCAAAGTTTGAAGAAGATGAAGCCAGTGTTTTATTCGATGCTGATGGCGATGGTGATTTAGATTTATTGGTTACTTATGGCGATATGCGTTACGCAGATACATCCATGTTTTATCAGCCGCGTTTATACCTGAATGATGGCAAAGGAAATTTTACATTAAGCGCAAATGCAATTCCATCACATGTAAGAACCATTGCAGGTTGTGTTGCTGTTGCTGATTATGATGGCGACGGTGATATGGATGTATTTATTGGTGGTTGTGTATCAAAACAATATCCAACATCACCCAATAGTTATTTGTTGCAAAACAATAAAGGCGTTTTTACTGATGTAACAAATAATGTTTGTACCGCTTTATCTAAAGCAGGAATGGTAACTGCAGTACAATGGACAGATATTGATAATGATAAACATCCTGATTTGATAATTGCAGGAGAGTATATGCCGGTAAGATTTTTTAAAAATGATGGAAAGAAGCTGAATGAAATTACATCGTCAACCGGTTTGCAAAATATGAATGGTTTATGGCGCAGCCTTATTGCAACAGATGTTGACGGCGATGGTGATACAGATTTTATTGCAGGCAATTTAGGTTTGAATGATAATTATCATGTAACCGCACAGTATCCAATAAAATTATATGCTGAAGATATCGACGCTAATGGCAGCATTGACGCCGTAAAGTTTTATTATATTAAAGATGAGAATGGGGAAAGAAAATTATATCCTTCTATAAATAAAGAACAGTTGGTGATGCAGGTACCGTTAATGAAAAAGAAATTTCTGTTGAATAAAGATTATGCAAAAGCAACAGCAGAAGATATTTTTCCAAACAATAAAGATTTGCAAATATTAACCTGTGATGAAACAAGAAGTTGTTGGATAGAAAATGCAGGCAACGGAAAATTTATTAAACATATATTGCCAAAAGAAGCACAGTTTGCGCCGGTGAATGCAATTGTTTGTGATGATATGGATGGCGATGGCATTAAAGATATTTTGCTGGCGGGAAATGAATATCAAACAGAAGTAATGACAGGAAGATATGATGCTTCTTATGGTTGCTTTTTAAAAGGCACGAAGAATAAAACATTCAAATCAATATCACCAACTGTTAGCGGATTTAAAATTGATGGTGATGTAAAAGATATGAAGCTTATCAATACTGGTAATAGTGAAAAATTTATTCTCGTTGCAGTGAATGATGATTACATGAAAGTGTTTAAGTGTAAATGATTATAATATTAACGCTTATTTTTTTCCTTTCTTCAAAGAAGATTCTCTTATAATCAGTTCAGATTTTATAACTACAGTATTTGTAAGATTCATATCCCACAAGCCTTTCAGGTGATCTATAAGGCTTCGTGCTGCAACCTGCCCCATTTCAAAACCGGGATAATTAATAGTAGTTAATTTAGGGCTGATAACTTTTCCAATGCTATCATTATTAAAACCAACAATAGCAATATCCTGAGGTATGCGAATGCCGGCATCTTTCAGCAATTGCATTACAACTGCTGCACAAAAATCGTTGGTGATAAAAATACCGTCTGGCAAATTTTTCATAGCTAGAATACGCTTCGCAGATCTTATAGCATCTTCTTCTTTAAAACCATCAATAATAATAAGCTTTTCATCAAACTTTAGTTTATGATCTTGCAACGCTTGTTTATAACCTCGCATTCGCTCCGCATACACATTTCTTTTTAGGCTTGAAGTAATATGTGCAATACGTTTACAGCCTTGTTGTATAAGATGTGAAGTTGCATCGTAACCAGCCTGGAAGTTATTGATGATAACCTTGGTGCCATCACTATTTTCAAAAACACGATCAAAGAAAACAACCGGTATATTTTTGCTTTGAAATTGCTTGAAGTGGTTAAGATCTTCTGTATCGAAAGATAAAGAAGCAATAACACCATCAACACGTTTATGAAAAAGATTGCGCGCATTTGCGGCTTCAAGATTTGGGTTTTCTGCAGAGTGAACAATAATGAGATTGTATTTGGCTTCTGTAACTACTTTCTCAATGCCCGCCAAAACGGAAGTAATAAAATAGCTGTTTAACTCATGAAGAATCACTCCGATAGTATGGGTTTTTTGCAAACGAAGACTGCTGGCAAAAGGATTGTGGCGATAGCCCAATTTTTCAGCTAAGACATTTATTTTTTGCCTGGTAACGATACTAATCGAAGGATTATTCTTAAGAGCCCTGCTTACTGTTGCCGGTGAAACGCCAATCTGTTCGGCAATATCGTAAATAGTAATTTCCTTTCCGTCTTTTATTCCTTTCATAAAAAAAATCAGCTATAAATATAGGATAACTTAAAAAAAAATTTTATGCAACCGATTGCTATTAAAATAATAACCCCTATTTTAGTGTTTCAAACAATCTGTACCTGCAATTTTATTTTTATTTGAAAAAGCGACGCAGCGAAATTGCAGGATAACGGTGTCACATTACGTAATCGGTTGCAAACTAATAATTGTTTAACTAAAAATGGTTAACATGATTTGCTATGCCGACGATACCTGAAAATTCCATGTTGAATTTTATTGAATTCAATAAAACTTATAAGCTCAATTTATTATTCATTCATTAAAAATCCTGCCTCAACATTAAAACAACTGTTATGATTATAAGTATTTACAATCGACTTCTTAAACACTTGCTTTCCATGCACGGAAAGTATGTTTTTTCCATTCTATTTCTTTTCTGCACAACTTTCACTTTAACTGCTACTGCACAAACTACATTGCAGGGAAAAGTTACTGATGAATCGGGTAAACCTTTGCAATCTGTATCAGTAATTGTAAAAGGAACTTCACGCGGAACCACTACTGATGAAAGTGGCAATTTTACTTTGTCCGTTTCGTCGAGTGATTTGTTAGTAGTAAGTTCTGTGGGCTTTATCCCTCGAGAAATTAAAGTTGGGAATGAAAGCAATATAACTGTTTCATTAGCCTCTACCAGTTCAGAGCTTTCTGATGTGATTGTTGTAGGTTATGGTACTCAAAGGCGTACGGCAGTTACAGGCGCCATTTCAACGGTTAGCAGTAAAACAATAAACGAACTTCCTGTTATAAGTGTGCCGGAAGCACTACAGGGGCGCGTGTCGGGCATATCGGTAGTAAACAATGGAAGCCCCGGAACACAACCCATCGTTACTATAAGAGGTATTAGTTCTATAACATACGCTTCGAATCCTTTGTATGTTGTTGATGGATTTCCAACCGGCGATTTATCAACAATTGATACAAAAGATATAGAATCTGTGGATGTTTTAAAAGATGCATCGGCTGCCGCTATTTATGGTTCAAGAGCCACCAGTGGTGTAATTATAATTACTACTAAAAAAGGCAGAAGGGATGGAAAATTACATGTTGACTTAAGTTCTTATTATGGCATTCAAAATATTACACAAAGGCTAAGTCTGCTTAACCCTGAACAATTTGATGAATATGCAACTGCTTATAGAGGAAGCAAAGTAGGCAGGCGCTTGGATCCATGGGTTAATACACCAATATACCAGGGGGCTAGTACAACATACGGGGATAATGTTACTGATTGGCAGGATGCTTATTTTAGACAGGGATCGATGACTCAAACACACATTGGGTTAAGTGGAGGTAACGATGTTTCCCGTTTCTATGCTTCGGCCGGCTTTTTTGATCAAACAGGTACAACACCAACGGTAGGATATAAGCGTTATAATTTCCGCATTAATTCAGATCACATTATTAGTAAAGTGTTCAACTTTGGAGAAAACTTATATATTGCTTATGGCAACCAGTCTTACGATAACAATGAAACAGGTACAAGGTCAAATTTGGTAAATGTGATTAAGTTGATGCCATATATGCCGGTATATGATCCTACTACTTCTGACGGGTTTAGAGGGGTAAACTCTGTTCTTGATGGTGGTGATCCAACCAATCCTCTCGAGGATGCAATTGTAAAAAATCCTGGTAACAGAAGAACCGTTAAAATTTTAGGGACAGTTTATGCAGAAGTGAATTTCACCAAGTGGCTAAAATTCCGTTCAACTTTTGGAATGGATTATGCCAATGGACTTGATTATCGTTTTGCTCCCATTTTTAATGATAGCGGAACAATTGCCGGTTCAAGTGCTATACAGGCTACTATTACAAATAACAGGTCTATTTCCGCTGTGCAGTTGTATACGCAGCAGCTTACATTTGATAAGAATTTTGGTAATCATCATGTTACTGCGACTGCCGTTTACGAATACCAGGGGCAGAAAATTCATCAGGAAAATGCAAACGGCAACCAGTCATCAAATGACCTTAAAACCTTAAATAATGCCAGCAATACATTTGTTCAAACACTTGTTGGCGAAAATTCACTTATATCTTATGTGGGTCGTATAAATTATGATTTTAAGGGCAAATATTTGTTGAGTGGTGCTATTCGTCGGGATGGTCTTTCTGTTTGGGCACCGGGCAAGAAATGGGCAACGTTTCCTTCTGGTTCCATAGGCTGGAGGATAGACCAGGAAAATTTCATGAAAAATCAAACCAAAATTTCTGAATTGAAATTAAGGGCCGGTTACGGTATAACCGGTTTAAACGGAACAATTTTAGGCAATACTCCATGGTTAGTAGGTGTAAACGCAAATAGTGCTTATTATCCTTTCGGTAATGTAATAAGCAGTGGTCCTGCATCTTCAATCCAGAGTCTTGGAAATAAAGATTTGGAATGGGAAAAAACAAACCAAATAAATATAGGTCTCGATTTAGGTTTGCTGAATAATGCATTTACTTTATCTGCAGAATATTACCAGCGTAAAACAGATAACCTGATTCTTGCTGTTCCTCTTCCTCCATCATTTGGATATTTAAATAGTAGTGTAATTTCAAATATTGCTTCAATGAAGAATAATGGTTTTGAATTACAATTTGGCTATAATGACAATAAAGGAGATTTTCAATGGAATGCTACCGGTAACATTAGCATTATTAAAAACAAAGTGCTTTCATTAGCACCTGGCGTTCCAAATATTGAAGCAGGGTCTGATGTAGATTTGACCGAAGGTTACAATGTAACTAATACAGCGCCCGGCCATGCCGTTCAGTCTTTTTATGGTTGGGTGAATGATGGTATTTTCCAAAGTGATGATGAAGTGTCTAAATCTCCTTTCCA
>JAICKT010000294.1 GCA_025927795.1 Parafilimonas sp.
ATTTTTTAAAGCATTACCGCATCGCGTTGCAGCGCATAGTGAAGAAGTCTTTATCCGCAAAGATTCAAAATGGAATGTACCAGAGCCTGAGCTTGCTTTATTCATCAATTCAAAAGGAAATATAAGTGCTTATACAATTGGCAACGACATGAGCTCACGTGATATTGAAGGTGAAAATCCTTTGTATTTACCGCAGGCAAAAGTGTATGAAAAAAGCGCTGCGCTTGGTCCTTGTTTATATGTATGCGAAAATCAAATTTCGTTAGATGCAAGCATTAGCATAAAAATTAAAAGAGGAAATGACGTTATGTTCGAAGGCTCTATTCAATTGAATCGCATGAAAAGAAAATTTGCTGAGCTTGCTGAATATTTATTTCGTGAAATGAAATTTGAGCACGGATGCTTTTTAATGACAGGCACCGGCATTGTTCCGCCAAATGATTTTACTTTAAATGAAGGTGATGAGGTGGAAATATCAATTGATGAAATTGGAACGTTGAAAAATATTGTTTCTTACAATAACAAAAAATGAACTTTTATATTTTGGCTTTGGTTCTTTATTTTCACCTTCACAAAATCTAACGAAGAAATAAAAATAAAACATGGCGCTTGCAACCTCACAAACAAATATTTCTGTTGAACCACAAAAAGGCAGTTATATTTTTCCGTTGATATTAGTAACGAGTTTATTTTTTTTATGGGGGCTCGCCTATGGTTTATTGGATGTACTTAATAAACATTTCCAGGTTTTATTAAACATTACCAAAACAAGGTCAACACTTTTGCAGGCTGCTTATTTTGGCGCGTATTTTTCAGTTGCATTGCCCGCCGGTTTATTCATGAATAAATATGGTTACAAAAAAGGAATTATTACCGGTTTGCTTTTATATACAACCGGCGCATTATTATTTTTTCCATCTGCAGAATATGAAAATTATAACTTCTTTTTGCTCTCATTATTCATACTCGCATCTGGGCTTACATTTTTAGAAACCGCTGCCAATCCATACATCACCGTTTTGGGCAAACCCGAAACATCAGAATTCAGATTGAATTTATCTCAAAGTTTTAACGGCGTTGGTGCATTTATCGGACCAATCATTGGTGCCAATCTTTTTTTTGCAGCCGGCGGAGAAGAAAATTTAGATACAGTAAAATATGTTTATCTCGCAATTGCTGCGATTGTTTTTTTTGTTGCGTTGTTATTCATGAGAACGCCGTTACCCGAAATAAAAGAAGCAGAATTGGTTGATAGCAAACAACAAGATATAAAGCCTTTATTTAGTCACAAGCATTTTGTAGGTGCGTTTATTGCGCAATTTTTTTATGTAGCTGCACAGGTTGGTATCGCTGCGCTTTTCATTAATTATTGCACTGAAACAGATAAATCGATAGATAACGCAAAAGCTTCTTATTTGCTTTCAATAAGTTTAATGTTATTTACCGCGGGGCGCTTTGCCGGAACTGCTTTAATGAAAGTTATTGCGCCAAATAAATTGCTTACTGCATATTCAATCATCAATATTATTTTATGCGCAGTTGTAGTAAGTGGTAAAGGAGCATTTTCAGTGTATTCACTGATGGCTGTTTTCTTTTTTGAAAGCATTATGTTTCCAACCATTTTTGCGTTGGGCGTAAAAAACTTAGGGCATAATACAAAACGTGGTGGTTCATTCATTATTATGTCAATTGCCGGAGGCGCATTTATGCCATATATTATGGGAATGCTTTCTGAAAAAAGTACAGCACAATCTTACATTGTGCCTTTGGTATGTTTTGTAATTGTTGCCTGGTATGGATGGAAGGGCTACAAATCAAAATCATAATTAAAATAAATTTCGGCTCTGCTTTTTTTTAATCAGTTAACTAAAAATATTTTCGAATGAGAAAAATTATTTTACCTGTTTTAATGATTGTTGCCATTTCAGCATCTGCACAGAATTATAATGGTATTGAATCAAACCTGAATAATTTGTATCGTTTAAGCGATGCAAAAACACGTTCTATCAGTCCTGAAAATTTTAACGGCGCAAAAGGTGAAGGCGGTAAAGCCACAACAGGAACTGGTTCTAAGCCATCAAGAGATTTAGGCCAAGGTTGGAAAGTAAGCCCGAGTGTTGTCATCAAATCAAAAACAACATTTACGATTGCAGAAATAGATGGTCCGGGTTCAATACAACATATCTGGATGACACCAACCGGTAACTGGCGTTATTCTATTCTTCGCTTTTATTGGGATGATGAAACAACGCCTTCTGTTGAAGTGCCTGTCGGCGATTTTTTTTGTATGGGCTGGGGACAATTTGCGCCGGTGCAATCCCTCTCAGTGTGTGTAAATCCGGGCAGTGGCTTTAATTGTTATTGGCCAATGCCATTCAAGAAAAAATGTAAGATTACAATGGAGAATATTGATGATGAAGATATGTATTTGTATTACCAGGTTGATTATATTTTAACGCAGGTGCCTGATGATGCGGCCTATTTCCATGCACAATTTCGCCGTGTAAATCCTTTGCCCTACAAACAGGATTATACATTGGTTGATGGAATAAAAGGTCGCGGTCAATATGTGGGGACTTACATGGCGTATGGATCAAATAAAAATGGATGGTGGGGTGAAGGTGAAATAAAATTCTTTATGGATGGTGATACAAAGTTTCCAACGATTAACGGCACAGGTACCGAAGATTATTTTTGCGGCGCTTACGATTTTGATACGCACAAAAAAAATGAAGCGGGTGTTGATGAAAGTAATTACACAGAATTTTCTTCGCCATACACAGGTTTGCCGCAGGTAATTCGTGGTGACGGTCATTACAATATTGCACAGCGGTTTGGCTTGTATCGCTGGCATATAACAGACCCTATTCGTTTTGAAAAAGATTTAAAAGTAACAATACAGGATTTAGGTTGGCGACATGATGGTCGTTATATGCCTTTGCAGGATGATATTGCAACAACTGTTTTTTGGTATCAAACTGAACCGCATGCACAGTTTCCTAAACTACCATCAAGAGATGAATTGGAAGTGAATTAAAATATTAGTGAATAATTATTCAGTTTAAATTATTAAAAGCAATGGATTTACAATTACAAGACAAGATAATCGTTGTTTCGGGCGGTGCAAAAGGTATTGGTGAAGGCATTGTAAAATTGCTGGCTGATGAGGGCGCTATACCTGTAATAATCGGCAGAAATGAAAAGGATAATTTAAAAACTGTTGACGAGATAACTGAATCAGGTGGCAAATGTTTCCAGGTAACTGCAGAATTAATAAATCCGCAGGCATGTGCAAATGCAATTGAAGATGTACTGAAGGAATTTGGCGAAATACATGGACTTGTAAATAATGCAGGCGTTAATGATGGTGTAGGGTTAGAGTATGGAAATTATGAAGCATTTGTTGCATCGTTGCATAAAAATCTTATTCACTATTATTTGCTGGCGCATTATAGTTTGCCGGCTTTGAAAAAAACAAAAGGTTCAATCGTAAACATTAGTTCCAAAACCGCAGAAACAGGTCAGGGCAACACATCTGCCTATGCTGCAGGTAACGGCGGAAGAAATGCTTTAACACGAGAATGGGCAGTTGAGTTATTAAAATATGGTATTCGTGTAAACGCAGTTGTTGTTGCAGAGTGCTGGACGCCATTGTATGAAAAATGGATTAACACTTTACCCGACCCTCAAAAAAAATTAAATGAAATCACTGCAAAAATTCCGCTCGAAAACAGGATGACCACTGCAGAAGAAATTGCTAATACCGTCGCATTTTTATTGTCTGAAAAAAGCAGTCACACAACAGGCCAGCTAATACATGTTGATGGCGGTTATGTGCATCTTGACAGAGCGTTGGTAAATGGCTGATTACTTTAGTTCACCCGGCACAACTGTAATCTCCTGTTTTCTTCCACCTCTTAATACACTTAAATTTATTTTTTTACCAATCACTTCTTCGTTGAGATATTTATGCAAATTATCAACAGTGGCAACAGGTTTGTTTTCAAACTCCACAATTATATCGCCTGTTCTTATTTGATTATTGTAAACATTTGCATCGGCTAAAATTTCATACACATAAACACCTGTTTTTGTTTTTAAATGATTTGCACCAATCATGCGTTGTGTAAGATTAACCGGTTGCGCTGCTACACCCAATTGTGCACGTTTTACTTTGCCACGCATAATTAATTGCCCTGCTACATAAGCTGCAAGATTTGATGAAACTGCAAAACATAAACCTTGTGCAGCAGAAACAACAGCAGTATTTACACCGATAACTTTGCCTGCAGAATTAACCAACGGACCGCCACTGTTACCGGGGTTGAGCGCTGCATCAGTTTGAATAACATCATCAATCAATCTGCCATTATTTGCCCGCAACGTTCTTCCCAAAGCACTTACTACACCGGCTGTAACCGTATGTTGCAAACCCATTGGATTACCAATAGCAATTGCAATTTGCCCCGCTTCCAATAAATCTGAATTTGTAAATTGTAAAGCTTTTAAATCGCCATCGTAAACCTTAAGTACAGCAATATCAGTTGACGGATCGGTGCCGATTAATGTTGCGTTTAGTTCAAGCCCATCTGCAAAACCCGCCTTAATTGAAATCGCATCTTCAACCACATGATTATTGGTTACAATATATCCATCAGAAGAAATGATAAATCCTGAACCCGAGCCGGGATTCTCAACAATTTTTTTTGTTCGAGGATTTTGCAATTGCTTTATCACTTTAACATGAACAACAGCTTGTGCAATTGACTTAACAACACCTGCAACTGTTGATGAATAAACATCTAATAATTGCTCGTCTGTTGAAGCGGTTAAAATTATTTCGCTATTAAAATTTTCCATTAAAATGTTCAATCAACTGTTAGTCCAAATAAAAAACACGGAAATTTTGACAGTATTTCTATGATTTGTATTTGACATTTATTTATTCTTACACTCGCAATTTATTATATGCAATTCTCAGCAAGAATATATAGGATAGGCATCAACCCTTATGTGCTTCTTCCCGCTAAGATTCTAAAAAAATTATTTAAAGATGCGGGAAAAGAAAAAGGCAATATTCCGTTAAGCTGATCATAAATTTTCTTAAGACTGAAGAATCAGTTAACAGGAACATACAAAGAGCACTCGATTTTTTATCAGGCGATGCAATATTTATTGGTCGTGATAAACCATAAGAATTCCAATCATTGGATGGGAATCAGTGAAGGCTTTAAATAATTAAATGTATATCATGAATCAATTTGAATTGATAATTTCCAAATGCGCTAAGTGATGAAACCCGTGCCAGGCATACATTGCAACAATTTCATGCAGGCTCAATGTTACTTTATATTCAGGATGAAAAATTGTTTTATTAAATGATTCTGCAGGCAATGATTGCAAAATAAATATCCATCGTTTCATTAAAAGCTGAAGCAATGTTATTGAATCCTGTATGCTTTCATATTCACTGTCTGCAAGTTTTGCGCACTCATTTTCACTATAAGGTTTAAGCGAAGATTGTTCTTCAGTAAGCAACCATTTCGTGCGCATGTAAGCATTTATAAATACATCAACCAAATGATTAAACAATTGCTTTGCATTCCATCCTCCTTCGCGATAAGTTTTATTTAAATTCTCTTTTTTAAAATTGATAAAAACTTCATTTAATGATTTTGGAAAACTTTTCAATCGTTCAATTGATTGCAAAGTTTCTTCGTAATTATAATCTTTACCAAATTCAAATCTGCCTGTTGGATATCTTAG
>JAICKT010000115.1 GCA_025927795.1 Parafilimonas sp.
ATAACACTTTATCAGACAGCGTTGGATTTTCGTTGTCGCTTACCAATCTTAAAACAGAAATTACACCTGGGATTTTTTTTGACATTATAGCTAATGGTCCGGGTGCTCCTTGCCAGGCAAGTGATTTAGTTTCTAAAGTAATGTGCGAATTTAGCTGGTAGATATTTTTATATTGCTCGTTAAATGTGTCGTAGCTACATTCATTTTGCACCCAGAGCAGCAGCATAATTCCCGTTGCCAATCCCACGCCCAGCCCGCTTATGTTTATGACACTGTAAAATTTATTGGCTTTGAGATTGCGCCAGGCTATTTTGAAATAATTTTTAAACATTGATGAGGTTTAAAATTAATTGCTAAAAAAAACGAACAGGCCCACTTCCGGTTATACAACATACAGGCGTCAACGCGTATGCCAATACAAAAACTATTCGCTTACAAGCATTTAGAAAAATCACTTTATTAAAACTGTTCACAAGCGAACACTGGCTGCACGCTTTTTGTACTGTATGTTTTTTCGTCGATGAGAACAAATAAGGGAAGCAATCAAAATATTGGATATTGAAATACCTTTATTGCGCAAGCATTCTAACATTGGATTGATTTAATAAAAAAAAATTGCTCTACTGGCTGCTATCAAAAAATATTACTTGTACAAATTAAAAGAATGCGAACTTTATAGCGAATTTATTCACGGTGCAATCATTTATGAAAGTATTCCGTGAAATAAGTTTTATACCAACTAAAGATATTCTATGTTTAACCTGTTCTCATCAAAGAGGTCTATTCAAAAACGTCTTTCCTTTTTTACCTGCATTTTAATACTCTGTATTATTATCGTTTTTGGATATGCATCATACCTCGCAATACGAAACGCTTCTGTTAATTCTACCAGGAATCGACTCTCTGCTTTAACGGGACAAATTAGTGCAATGTTTACCCAGGGAGAAATCGCAATGGTGCAGCCCCTACAAGCAGCGGCCGCAAATAAAGCAGTGCTTGCATTCTTAAGATCAAATGGTACAGACTCAACTGATGCAGTACAGCAACTACTGAATAATGCAAGGAAAGATACACTCGAACCACTTATAGAACTGTATAACAGTAGTGGTAAAAGAATACTTAGCTCTGGTGATACTTCCCATAATATAAATAATAATGTTTTTTTTCTTTCTACGCCAGAGCAACAAAAAGTACAAATCGGAAAAATATACCCGGTTCACGCACGAATGTATTTTCCGGTTATTGCAGCAGTACCTAATGGAAAAACAGTTGCAGGATATCTTGTTAAATGGCGGCGATTAGTTTCTTCCAAACAGGAGATTAATGATCTTTCAAAACTCATCGGAGATCAAGGTACATTATACATCGGTACTGACGATAATACATTCTGGACAGATGGACTAAAGCCCATTCCTGCTCCACCAGTAGATATAAAAAACCTCCAGAAACTTATAACCTATCAGGGGCCTGATGGCTTTCCGGTTATGGCTTCGGCACAGATTGTTCCCGGTACAAGATGGATAATCCTGGTATCTCTTTCTAAAGATATGGTTACAAAAACAGCAAGGGATTTTTTATTTATTGTCGTCTTAATTGGTGCTATTCTGCTCGCTATTGGAATATTAAGTGCATGGCTCATGAGCAGGTATATAACTACGCCTTTAAAGCAATTGACAAACGCGGCTAATGATATGGCAAGCGGAAATTATGAGGTACCTATTAATGTCAATCGAAAAGATGAGTTAGGCATACTTGCGAGCGCATTTAACCGAATGTCCACAGAAGTGCAGCAAACTCACCAGGCACTTGAGAGAAGGGTGGAAGAACGCACGAGTGAACTGCAGACAGCTAATGAAGAATTAAAATCGTTTTCCTATTCAGTGTCGCATGATTTACATGCACCGTTGCGCAAAATAAAAACCTACATACAACTATTAACTGCAAAGAATGTTCATCGTATGGATGAAGAAAGCATTCGGTTTCTACAGGTGATACAAAAAAATTCTGTAAGGATGGAACAGTTAATTGATGATATTCTTAACCTATCCAGAATTGGTAAAGCACCACTTGTAATTGAAGAAACTGATATGACTGCATTAGTGCACTCTGTGGTTGATGACTCTGCACTATCAGAAAATGATGCGAGCATTATAAACATCCATCCTCTTCATACAGTTGCATGTGACAGCAGTTTACTGCGGCAAGTATGGACCAATCTTTTTAATAATGCCGTAAAGTATTCTCAGCATGCAACTCCGCGACGCATTACTATTGATTCGTATGATAACAGCCTCGAAATTATTTATTCAATACAAGATAATGGTGTGGGCTTTAATGCTGAATATAGCGCTAAGTTATTTACCGCATTTGAGCGATTGCATTCAAATAAAGAATTTGAAGGGACCGGTATTGGATTAGCACTGGTGAAAAGAATTATTGAAAAACATAATGGTAAGGTTTGGGCAAAATCGGAGCTGAATCAGGGAGCAACATTTTATTTTAGTTTACCTCAAACGTAAAAGCTATTCCTACATCAATAAATCAATTATATGCAGATGCCAATTATTCTGTTCTCAAACTCTTCACAGGATTTGCAAGCGCAGCTTTTATTGCCTGAAAACTTACCGTTATTAATGCAATCAATACAGCAGTTAATCCCGCAACAACAAATACCCACCATGAAATATGTATGCGATAAGCAAAGCTTTGCAGCCATTTATTCATCGCCCACCATGCTAATGGGAATGCAATTAAAACGGCGATGAACGTAAGCTTTAAAAATTCTTTTGATAACATTACAGCAATATCATTTACAGAGGCACCAACTACCTTGCGAATGCCAATTTCTTTCTGTCTTTTTTGTGCCGTAAAAGCTGCAAGACCAAAAAGCCCAAGGCAGGATATAATGATTGCAATACCTGCAAAATATTTTGACAACATTCCAACTCGTGTTTCTGTGAGATATTGTTTTTGATAAGCTTCATCAAGAAAATTATAATCAAAAGGAAATCCCGGATTATAATTTTCATATAAGTGTTGTATAGCTGCAATTGTTTGCTCCTGGTCTGCAGCTTTTATTCTCACCATAATTTTATCCCATACATTTCCGGGGTTTTCATGAATGATAAAACAAGGCTTTACAGGTTCATGCAGTGATTCAAAATGAAAATCTTTTACAACACCAATAATTTGACGGTTCTGATCAAAATATTTTACAGTTTTTCCAACAGGATTTTTAAGGTGCATTAACTTAACTGCTGCTTCGTTTAATATGATAGTTGAATCTTCATTACCAAAATTTCGTGAGAAACTTCTTCCCTCAGCCATCTGCATATCCATCGTTTCAATAAAATCATAACCAACTCCAAATCCTTCAAAATAATCTGCTTCACCCGGATCTTTTCCTTCCCAGTTTAAACCGTAATCACCATAGTTTCTGCCAACCATATTATGCGTGGTATAACTTGTATTTACAACACCGGGAATTTTTTTAAGCTCTGCTACAAATGCATCTTCCGCATTACGAATTCTTCCTTCGGAATTAAAGCGAATAACATTGTCTTTATTATAACCTGGATCAGTGCTTTGTATAAAATGAATTTGCTGATAAACAACAAGCACCGCAACAATTAATAATGAAGAAAGCGTGAATTGAAAAACGATCAGGCTTTTTCTTGAAAATGCATCTGCAAAAGAAGATTTGAATTTTCCTTTTAGTTTGATGATTGGCTTAATACAAGAAAGATAAATTGCAGGATAACTTCCGGAAACCAAACCTGTAATTAAAATAATTCCTACCAGCTTAAGAATTAACTGCGGCTCGTATTCCAACTTTATTTCTTTACCTGTGAGTTGATTGAACTGCGGAAGTAAAGTACACGTTAGAACAATCGCAATAATCATTGCAAAAATTGCAAGCATTATAGATTCGGATAAAAATTGAAAAATTAATTGCTTACGTCTTGCACCCATTACTTTTTTAATTCCTATTTCTTTTAATCGCCTTGCAGCTTTTGCTGTTGACAGGTTCATAAAGTTGATACATGCAATCAAGAGAATAAAAATTGCAATCAAAGAAAAAAGACGCACGTATTCAATTTTTCCGCCGGTGCGTGAACCATGACTAAATGTGTTGAGCAAATAATTATCTGCAAACCTCGTTGCAAAAGCTGTGCGGGTTGTATCACCACTGTTCTCTGTTACAATACCTGCAATTTGTTTATTGAAAGCATTAATATCTGTTCCCTTTCGCAGCAAAACAAAATTGTGCGGACCAGTATTGTTCCAGGTTATTACCCATGGATACACATCCTTCATATATTCAAATGATAGAACAAAATCAAATTGCTGAGAAGATTGTGAAGAAGGTTTTTCAAAAACACCTGAAATAAAAAAATCACGATCATGCTGAAAACGGATTGCTTTACCAATCAGGTTTTGTGTTGTACCAAATAATTTCCTTGCTAATTCATCAGATATAACAATTGAGTTTTTGTCAGCTAATACTTTATTCTTTTTTCCATCGAGCAGCTTGAATGAAAAAATATTGAAATAATCTTTACCTGCATATTGTCCGCTTGCTTTAATATTTTTATCTCCATTTGTAAGCGTAAATTTTTGAAACCAATCTGGTGGTGCAACAGCAGCGGCATATTCTATTTGCGGCATTCGCGCTGCAAGCACTTCACCGAGCATTCCGGAAGATTCATCTGATATTCCCGTCATTCCTTCGGCCTTTCTATGTTCCATCAGTTGATAGATTTGATCATCTTGCGCAAAAAATTTATCAACGCTCATTTCATCATGCACCCACAAATAAATCATCAATGTGCAGGCAAGCCCAATAGAAAGCCCCAGCAAATTCAGAAAAGTAAATTGCTTGTCTTTAATTAAATTTCGCCAGGCAATCTTTAAATGATTTTTGAACATATAGTTGATTATGAAAATTTGGAAATTTTGAAGTGGAAAATTATAATTCAAAAATTCCTCAATTATTTTATTCTGTTCTCAAACTCTTCACAGGATTTGCAATGGCAGCTTTGATTGATTGAAAGCTTACGCTGATTAATGCAATAATGATGGATGCAATTCCACCAATTAAAAACAACCACCAGCTTAGCTCAATTCTGTAAGCAAAATTTTCAAGCCACTTGTTCATAAAATACCAGGCAAGTGGTGTTGCAATAGCAAAAGCAATAATGATAAGCAATACAAATTCTTTTGAAAATAAATATATGATGCTTGATGCAGATGCACCCAACACTTTTCTTATACCAACTTCTTTTATTCTCTGCACTGCCATGAATGATGCTAAACCATATAATCCAAGACAGCTAAGGAATATTGCGATGGCTGCAAAAATTTTATATAACTGCGATAACTGATTTTCCTGTTTGTAAAAGCTTGCAATCTTATCATCTAAAAACCTGTATTCATAAACATAATTGGGAAATGTTTGCTGCCATAAATTTTTAATGGATTGCATGGTGGTTGCCATGTTTGCAGTTGAAAGTTTTATGGAGGCCTGGCGATACATGGTGCTGTTGGTAGCTACAAGCAATGGCGAAACGCTATTGCGCAAAGACCTGTCATTAAAATCTTTTAATACACCAACCACAGGGCATTTTATTAAACCATCCATTATACTTACTTCTTTGTTCAATATATCTTCCGGTTTTTTTAGTCCTAAACTTTTTACGAATGATTCGTTCACTAAAAATTCTATTGTAGGACCGGAAGGCTGCAAATTTCTTCCTGCTACCAATTGTAATTTATAAGTAGGCACATAGTTATTGTCGGCAAATTTGGTTATAGCCTGAAAATCTTCGTCTTTTATTGCATTGTCAAATTTGAATGTGGTAAACATATTATTATCATCTTCAACCGGAGTAGTAGAACTAAAGCTTACTGCCTGAACGCCGTTTACACTCAATAACTGTTGCCTTAAATAATCCGTCATTTTAGTGCCGGTACTATCGGGACGAAAAGGAACATTTACAATTGCATCTTTATCGAAACCCAAGGGTTGATTCATAAAATAATTCATCTGCTTTACAATAATGAGCGTTCCGATAATCAATGCTTGCGCAATGATGAATTGAAATATCACCAATCCTCTTCTTAATGAAATTCCTTTTGCAGTATTTGCAGTGAGTTTACTTTTTAAAGCATTAACAGGATTGAAACGTGATAAAACAATAGAAGGATAAAAACCGGCAAGTGCCGTTACAACAACTGTTACAGCTAAAAGAAATAAAAGAATTGCAGGATTGTTGAATATGTTGAATGAAAGCGAAAGTTCTAATAATTTATTTACGTAAGGCAATGTAAGAATTGTAATGCCTGCTGCAAGTATTACAGCACTTGTAACTATCAAAAATGTTTCAATAATGAATTGCATTTGCAATTGAGATTTATTACTTCCCAAAACTTTTCTTACGCCAACTTCTTTTGCACGATTAACAGCTTGTGCAGTAGAAAGGTTGATAAAGTTTACGCAGGCAATTAACAGTATGAATGCTGCTATCAGCCACAATACATTTATGAGTTCGTGACTGATTGTTTTGTTGCTGTAATTTCCTGCTTCTGCATCGTAATGCACAGCACTTAATGGTTGTATAACATAGCTGTCTTTGCTATCGGCAGATTGCACTTTTCGTGCATATGCGCTTAATTGTTGATTGAAATTATTGGCAGAAATATTTGGCGGTAACAAAACATAACAACCAAAATCAGGTGCCGATTGATTCCATCCGGGTTGTTGAAATCCATATTGTGCATCACCGGTAAAATCTGTTCCGTAAGCAATTACAAGTTTCAATTGAAAGTCTGTATTTGCCGGTATTGTTGCGAGAATGCCTGAAACTTTTAATGCATTTGCAGGGAACTGAAACAATCCTGCACCCATGCTGTAATATCCTGTTATTTTAATGGTTTTACCCATCGCTGCTTTCCAGTCGCCAAAATAAGTTTCTGCAATCTCTTTTGTAAGCAATACATTGTTTGGATCTTTTAATGATTCGTATGAACCTGCGAGCAGCGGAAAATTAAACATGTTAAAGAATGAAGGCGATGTATAAAATACACCGCTTTGCTCTTTGAAATTTTTTACAGGCGTTCCATTATCATCAAGCACCTGCAATTCATCGTTGTGACTTGCATAAACCGGAGCTACCTGTTCAAGTTGCGAAAATTCTGCCTTTAATCCTGCGGGCATTTGAAAAGGAACATTTTTCGCATACGTGATATTTCCCGCATCTGCATGATGGGATTCGGTTAACACACGATAGATGCGATCTTTGTTTTTATGAAAATCATCATAGCTTGTATGAAATTGTATGATGATAAATATCATCATATAAACAGCAATACCAACAGCCAATCCTGCAATGTTAATTATAGTGTAATTTCTGTTGCGGGTTAAACTTCTGAATGCGGTTTTGAAATAATTTTTAAACATGTCTGATGTGTGATTTTACGATGTCTGATTTTACATTTTCAAATTTTCAAATTGTCGAATTGTCAAATTATTATTCCGTTCTCAAGCTCTTCACAGGATTTGCTATTGCTGCTTTTACAGATTGAAAGCTGATAGTAATTAAAGCAATCAGTATGGCTGAAATACCTGCTGCTAAAAATATCCACCAGCTTATCTCAATCCTGTATTGATAATTTTGTAACCAGTTATACATAATCAGCCATGCAACAGGAAACGCAACAAGGCATGATAATGCAACAAGCTTTATAAAATCTTTTGATAACAATGTTGTAATGCCTGTAACACTTGCTCCGAGTACTTTGCGCACACCGATTTCTTTTGTTCTGCGTTCCGCAGTGTAAGCAGATAATCCAAACAAACCCAGGCATGAAATAAAAATTGCAAGTGACGCAAAAACTTTTGCAAGACTGCTGATAAGCGTTTCAACAAAAAACATATTATTAAACTGATCATCTACAAACTGATAAGTGAAAGGATATGCAGGATTATCTTTTTTTAATACATTTTGTATTTGCGTTAATGCTGTTTCCGCATTTGCTTGTTTTTTTATACGCACATACATTTCTGTTGTGTTTTCCGGTTTCGAATAAAAAAACATTACAGGGTCCGGTTTGCCATACATATCACCATATACATAATCATTTACTACACCAACCACTTCTGCATGTAACCCGCTGTTATCACCTTCGAAGTGCAATGATTTTCCAATTGCACTGCCTTTACCCATTAGCTTTTCTAATGCTTGTGTAATTACAATATAAACGGTATTGTTAGTAATAGCACTGTCTGTTACTTTTAAATTTCTTCCTTCCAGCAATTTCATTCCAGATGTATTAAAAAAACCCGGTGTTATATATCGTTGTGAAATGAGTATTTGTGCGGTGGTTGCTTTACCATCCCATGTCAAACCTCCGGTGTTGTTGCCTCCATATAATGTTACATGATCTGAAAGCGCTGTGCTTTCTACTGAACCTGTTTGTAAAAGATCATGATTGATTACGTCGTAATTCTTTGCCATGTTGCCCACCATATCTATTTGCAACAAATTATTTTTATTAAACCCAAGATTTCTGTTTTTTACATGTTGTATTTGCTGATAAATAATAATGACACTTATAATTAAAACAATAGAAATCGTGAACTGCAGTACTACCAATCCTTTACGTATAAGTGCAGCACTGCTGTCTTTTAACTTGATACCTTTTAATACAAATACAGGATTGAAAGATGATAGGTATAATGATGGATAACTGCCCGCAATTAATCCACAAACAAACATTATAACAAGCAATGCCAAAATATGAAACGGTTTGTTTAAGCCTAAAGAGAGATGTTTTACAACCAGCGTATTAAATGCCGGTAAAACCAATGCAATAATAATTACAGCGAGTATAGTTGCTATGAATGATAATAACAATGCTTCACCAATAAATTGTGCAGCAAGATTTTTTCTTGCAGCGCCCAACACTTTTTTTACACCAACTTCTTTTGCGCGTTTGGTACTTCTTGCAGTTGCCATGTTCATAAAGTTGATGCAGGCTATCAGTAAAATTATCCATGCAATGGCTGAAAATAAATGTATATAAGTAATGCCGCCGCCTCCGGTTTGCACACCATTATCAAATTGATCACGCAGGTGCCAGTCGTTCATGCTGAATAAAAATGGTCGTGCAATAGAAGTTGGTTCTTTTTGCTGAATGAAATTGTATAACAGTTTATTTACTGATGAAACGTTGACACCAGGCTTTAGCTCCACATAAGTGCTCAATGAATTATTTGCCCATTGATGCAAATAATCATTTTGGTTGTAAAAAATTTGAAAAGGTGCAACCCATTCAAATTGCATAGAAGAATTTTCAGGAATATCTTTTAATACACCTGTTATTACATAATCTTGTTTGTTATCAACACGAACAGTTTTGCCAATTACATTTTTATTATCACCAAAAAATTTCTTAGCTGTTTTTTCTGTTATAACTATTGAATATAATTGTTTGAAAGCAGTCGCAGCATTACCCTGCACAAATGGTAATGTAAACATTGTAAATAAAGAAGGTTCTGCAAATTTTCCTGACGCATACATTGATTTATCACCAATGCTAAACAGCGAAGATGTAAGTCCTTCTGATGTACGACATGTGTTAGCGATGCCAGGAATTTCTGCCCGCATCGCCGGCGCTAACAATGCCGGTGTTGAATAAAACGTTGCTGTGTAAGTATCATACTTTTGATTTTCTCTTACAAAATACAGCAAGTCTTTTTTTGTGTTGAACTGATCATAGTTCACTTCATCTTCAACCCATAAAAAAATTAATCCTGCACAGGCAATACCAACAGCTAAACCAAAAATGTTGAGAAAACTATAGCTGTAATTTTTTCGAAAGCTGCGGAGTGTGGTTTTAAAAAAGTTTTTTAGCATAAACTTCATTATTTTTTATCAGTAAGAAATAGCGGTGATGCACACGTATCAATTTTAATCACCAACGGATATGCCAAGCCGGAAAGCCTTGCTAATAAATGGTTTCAAAAAATGCATGCTAAAAAAGTGTTCGTAAACGAACATTTTATGTATAAATCTGAACGCTATAAAGCAAAAGAAATCACTCCGTTCTTAAACTCTTTACCGGGTTTGCTATCGCTGCTTTTATTGATTCGTAGCTGATTGTTAACAATGCAATTAATAAAGAAATGAAACAAGCAATAAAAAATATCAGCCAGTTAATATCAATTCTATATGCAAAACCTTTGAGCCAGCTATTGATAGCAATCCATGAAACGGGGACGGCAATCAACATCGCAATAACAATTAATCTTGTAAAATTTCCAGACAATAAATAAACAATGTTGAATACAGATGCGCCTAATGCTTTGCGCACACCGATTTCTTTTGTACGTTGTTCAGCCATAAATGCAGACAATCCATACAATCCTAAACAGGAAATAAAAATCGCCAGCAAAGCAAACAGGTTGAATATGCTTCCCATTTGTTGCGCACCTTTATATAAATTATCAAGGTCTTTATCAAGAAAATTGTAAGTGAAAGGATAGTTGGGATTAAGCTGATGACTTATCGCACCTAAAGCTTTTATATCTGCCGCTGTGTTGCCGGGTTGCGTACGCATAATTACATAACCACCGCCACTATTAAATCTTAATACCAACGGGTCAATAGCATATTGAAGCGATTTAAAATTGAAATCTTTAACAACGCCAACAATAGTTCCTTTCACATCGCTAAAAGAAATATTTTTTCCTACTGCATTATTTACATTCATTCCCATTAAATGCATGGCGGTTTCATTAATAATATAATTTGAAGAATCAGCATGAAAAGCTGCAGAAAAACTGCGCCCAGCAAGCAGCTTTATTTTAAATGTGCTCAGGAAATTTTCATCAACATCAATAGATGGAATTACTACCTGCGATTTTGGATTTTTGCCTTCCCATTGCACATCTACCGTTCCTGTTATTAAGCTTGTTGGCAAATCAGAAATGATTGAATAATCAGTTGTAAGCGGGTTTTGTTGTAAAGCAGATTTTAAAGCGTCACGCTTATTCCACATCTCGCCCTTCATTTCCATGTACACAAGGTTTGATTTATCAAAACCAAGATCTTTATCTTTTATAAAATTTAATTGCTTGTACACAACAGCAGTACCCACCAGCAGAATTATTGAAACTACAAATTGTGTTACTACCAATGCATTTCTGAATAAAAGATTACCGGCACCCGATTTCTGTTTTCCCTTTAAAACTTTTACAGGTTTAAATGCAGATAAAAACAATGCAGGATAACTGCCCGAAATAATTCCGGTGAGCAACGCAATGGTAATGAGCACTGTTAATAAATTTCCATTGAGTAAGTTTAATGTAAGATGTTTTTCTGCAAGATGATTAAATGCGGGCATCACCAGCATTACAATGCCAATAGCTATAAAAAGTGAGATGAAAGAAATAACAAGTGACTCACCTATGAATTGTAATATCAGTTGACCCCGCAATGC
>JAICKT010000118.1 GCA_025927795.1 Parafilimonas sp.
AAGTGATTTGCAAATCACTTAAAATAAAAAAGGTTTCTGTTTAGAAACCTTTCATTCATTTTTATAAATTATTACTGATCGTCGTCATCCGTTTTGTCTTTGCGCATTTCCTGCATTTTCTGCATTTGTTCTTTTGTTAAGATAGCTTTTAAACGCAACTTCATTTGTTCTCTTAAAGGTTTAGCTTGTTCTTTTTTTTGATTTGCTGAAAGCGAAGAGTTTTGCATTACAGCTTTTATTTTATCTTTAAATTCCTGGTGTATTGAAACAACAGAATCAGCCTGAACATCGGTTAAGTGTAAAGAATCTTTCAGCATCTGCCGCGTTTCCTTGCCTTGTTTACCGTTCATTGACTTTTGTGGTGTTTGTGCGTGTGCAGAAAAGATTAAGGAAAAACAAACAATACTTGCGGTAATAATTTTTTTCATTGTAAAAAGTTTAGTGGCTTATGACATTAAAAATTAATACAAGTTTACTGCAATTATAAATAACCCAAAATCTTAAGCATACTTTGTGCCGATTGTTGTTTTGCATATAGCCAGTCTGTTAACTTTCCGTTTTTATCATAGTTAACAATAACATGTTTTGGAGAAGGTATTAAGCAATGTTTAATTCCACCATAACCACTAATCTGATCCTGGTAAGCACCGGTATGAAAAAAGCCAACATACAACGGCTCATCATTTGTTTTATCGGAGCCATTATTATCATTTGAAATTTTTGGTAAGAAAACTTCATTAATGTGTTCTTCGGAATCATAGTAATCATGACTATCGCAGGTTAAGCCGCCAAGTACAACACGCTGATATTCGTTCTCCCATTTATTAATCGGAAGCATTAAAAATTTTTCGCCAATTCCCCACGTATCAGGCAATGTTGTTATAAAAGAAGAATCAATCATGTACCAGCGCTCCCGGTCATTCTGCACTTTTTGCCCGATAACACTGTAAATATGCGCCATGCTTTCACCAACAGTATAACTTCCAAACTCAGTAAAAATATGTGGCATTGGCACCTTTGCTTTTTTACAGGCTTTTTTAATATTTCCTACAATTTCATTTATCATAAACTGGTAATCATACTCAAAACCCAGCGAATGTTTTATCGGAAAACCACCACCAATATTTATCGAATCAAGCTCCGGACAAATTTTTTTTAACTGGCAATACAGGTTGATTATTTTATTTAATTCACTCCAATAATATATATCGTCTTTAATGCCTTTATTTAAAAAGATATGAAGCATTTTAAGCTGGAACTTGTCTTCATAACCTTCAATTTCATCTACATAAAATTCTAAGATATCTTTTGCCCGAATGCCCAGCCTTGAAGTATAAAAAGGAAACGTTGGTTCTTCTTCTGCAGCTACACGAATGCCTAATTTAAAAGGCTGCTTTACGGAGCGGCGATATCGCTCTAATTCTTCTTTATTATCTAAAACAGGAATAACATTATTAAAACCTGTATTAATTAACCTTGCAATACGTGTAGTGTAATTCTTTTGTTTAAAACCATTACAAATAATAAAAGTTTCTTTAGATATTTTTTTTCTTTTATAAAGCTGGTTAATTATTTCAAGGTCGTATGCATACGAAGTTTCAAGATTGATATTATACTTTAGTGCTTCTTCAACTATAAAAGAAAAATGCGAGCTTTTTGTACAATAACAATAATTATAACTGCCTTCATACTTATGTTTTTTAATTGCAGATGCAAACATTTTTTTTGCTTTGTTTATCTGCATCCCGATTTTTGGCAGGTAACTCAGTTTTAAAGGAGTACCATATTTATCAATCAAAGATTTTATATCAAGACCATTAAACTGCAGGTAACCATCATCGTTTATATCAAAATCTTCCTGCGGAAAATGAAAGGTTTGTTTTACCAGCGAGGTGTAGGAATTTGTCATTCTTTTTTATTGAGGCATAATATATATTACAAAAATAATTGTTTGTAATAATCAACAAATAAAAAAACCCCCGGCGAATCGGAGGTTTAATAAATATCTTAAGAGAAGTTATTTAACGGAATCGATGAGCGCTTTAAAACTTGCAGGTTCATTCATAGCAAGGTCTGCAAGAATTTTACGGTCTAAATCAATACCATTTGTTTTAAGCTTATTGATGAAAACGCTGTATGTTAAACCTTCTGCTCTTACGGCTGCATTAATACGTGCAATCCATAGTTGCCTGTAATCGCGCTTTTTATTTTTACGACCTACATAACTGTAAGTCATTCCTTTTTCTACAATATTTTTTGCAACGGTATAAACGTTTTTACGCTTACCATAAAAGCCTTTAGCCTGTTTAAGAATTCTTTTTCTTCTTGCCCTTGATGCAACAGCATTTACTGAACGTGGCATAAATTATTTTTTAAAAATGAATTAAATGAGTTTAACCTTTTAAGCGTAATAAACGCAATACAAAATCGCGGTTGGTTGAATCAATTAAACCTTTATGACGTAAACCTCTTTTACGTTTTGTAGATTTTTTTGTTAAGATGTGACGCTTAAATGCTTTCTGATAAGTTATTTTACCGGTAGCAGTTAATTTAAAGCGCTTCTTTGCGCTTGAATTTGTTTTTACTTTAGGCATTATAATCTTTATTAAGATTACTCCCTGCTGGCGTTTCCGACACTCTCGGAACTCTTATTGAGCCTTGTGGGAAAAGGAGCGCGAAGTTAAGGGTTTGCAGTTTATGTGCAAAGAATTATGCTTCATTTCATATTAATAAACTGCAACGGCATTGATAACCCTGCCTGTTTGCATGCTGCAATTGCCT
The DNA here is from genome assembly GCA_025927795.1 of Parafilimonas sp. Taxonomy (GTDB): domain Bacteria; phylum Bacteroidota; class Bacteroidia; order Chitinophagales; family Chitinophagaceae; genus Parafilimonas. Next base: position 2,782 of record JAICKT010000118.1, read on the forward strand.
GTTGCAGATCGTCTATTTTTTTGCCCGTAACCCTTACTACATCATCCATAATTTGTGCCTGCAGCTTTAGATTGGTGTCTTTTATAATCTTTACAATTTTTTTTGCATCCTCTTGTTTTAAGCCATTTGTTACAGGCACATCTTTTTTTAAAACTTTACCACTTTGATAAGCATCTTTTGAGAAATCAAATGCATTTGCATCAATGCCTTGTTTTACCGAACGACTTATAAGAACATCTATTACCTGTTTCATTTTCATATCACTTTCCACTTCAAGTGTTAAAGTGTAGTTTTTCTTATCTAAATTGATTTGCACATGCGAATCGCGAAAATCAAAACGGTTAGTAATTTCTTTTTTTGCGGTATTTACAGCATTATCGAGCGTTTGAAGATCAACCTTGCTAACTATATCAAATGATGGCATTGCAGTAAATTAAAATGTTAATAATAAAGACTGTCAAAATTATCAGCATATTAAACTTAGAACATCATATTGCGTCATAAAATCATAAAAAAATATTTTTATTTTCTGGAACAACAATTGACCTATTATTTAAAGAAACTCATGATAAATAAACATATGAAAACGAATTTAAAAAAGATTGCGTACCCGTTGCTCATTTTAATAATAGCGGCGTCGTGCACCTCACCGCGTTATGCGTCTGCACAGGATGACGGTTATTACGATAACAATAATAACACGTACAATAATCAACAGGATGACCAGAGTCAGGATCAGAATTATGATGATCAAAATAGCAATGGAAATAATGATGATTACGGTTATGATCAAAATCAGGATGATCCCAACAATTATGAAGAAGAACCTTCTGAAGTAAACATTAATGTATTTAATGATGCATTAAGCCCCTATGGACGTTGGGTTGAATCTCCTGGATATGGCCGTGTTTGGATTGCAGGTGAAAGAGGCTTTGTCCCTTATTCAACCGGCGGTCATTGGATTTATAGTTCTTATGGATGGACATGGGCATCTGATTATAGCTGGGGTTGGGCACCATTCCATTATGGACGTTGGGCGTATGATCCGTTTTATGGCTGGATGTGGGTTCCCGGTTATGAATGGGGTCCGGCATGGGTATCATGGAGAACCGGTGGTGGTTATTATGGTTGGTCACCTTTAGGTCCGGGTATGGGTATAGGAATTGGTATTGGAATCGGCATTCCTTATAACAGGTGGATATTTGCTCCATGCAGATATATGGGCAGTCCTTATATACACAGGTATTATCAGCCGTACAGAAGAAATGTAACTATTATCCGCAATACAACCATTATAAATAATACAACTGTATTTAATAATCACAGGTTTGTAGCAGGGCCAAATAGAACTGAGGTTGAAAGATTTTCAGGCAGAAAAATTAATGCAGTTCACATTCAGAATTCTTCAAGACCTGGTAAAACAGTAGTATCGAATAATAGTATTCAAATGTATCGTCCTGGTGTGAAAATAAAAGCGCAAAATCGTAATCAGAATAACATTGGAAATAATGTAAACAAAAATCTTCCAAATCAAAATAATAACAATTCCCAGAATCAGCGCAGAAATACAGATATAAATAATCAGCAGAGACAAAATAATAATAATAATACGCCACAGGATAAAGGATATATTCAAAAAGAAAAAGACAGGCGTAATCAAATAAATAATAATAACAGGCAAAATCAAAATGATCAGGATAATAATCAATCCACACCTGATCAGAGAGACAGGATTCAGAATACCCGTCGTCAACAAAGACAACAACAAGAACAACAAAACAGAGACAGGATAAATCAGCAACAACAGCAGCAAGAAAGAGATAGGATTAATCAGCAACAAGAACAGCAAAACAGGGATAGAATAAATCAGCAACAACAGCAACAAGAAAGAGATAGAATTAATCAACAGCAACAGCAAAATAGAGAAAGGAATCAACAACAGCAGCAGCGTAACAAACCGCCGGAAGACAGGCAGTTCAATTATAATAATAACAATAGTCAGCAATTCAGGCAGGAAAGACAACAACAGGCATTCAGGCAACCGCAATATAATGGCGGCGGAGGAGAAGGCAGAGGCAGAAGAAATCACCCTTAAAACAAACAGCCACGTTCGCGTGGCTTTTTTATTTCACTTACATTGTATGCGCGTTGATTGAGATTGACTATTTTGCATGAAACAAAAACCTTGGATACAAGTTCTGTTATATTCGTTATAGTAGTTTCTGTACTCGTTACAGCAAGCCTAATGTATATTATTCTAACCCGAATGAAGCTGCCATCAGAAAATGAATCCTTAAGAAAAACACCGGGTGTTACAATGCAATTACAGGCTTATGAAAGACTACTTATTCTTGTTGACCGCATGGCGTTGCCGCATCTTATAAGCAGAATTAATCAGCCACATGCAACTGCCCGCGAAATGCAATTATTGCTTACACAAAATATACGTTCAGAGTTTGATTATAATATTACACAACAAATTTATGTATCGCCGGATGCATGGAATGCTGTAAAAAATCTTAAAGAACAAAACCTGCTTATTGTAAACCAACTTGCAAATGTGCTTCCACCCAATGCAACCGGTTTGGATTTAAATAAACTCTTACTCGAATTTTTAATGAATGATAAAAAAGGAACATTGCATGAAGTAGTAAGCGAAGCTTTAAGTTATGAAGCAAAAAAATTAATGGAGTAATTTTATTGCTGCGATTGCAAATCTTTTTTATGCATGATGAAAAAAAATGTTTTACTGACAGCGGCATTGAAATAAAAAAAATTTATACAAAGGACGATGTTACAAACTTCCCTCCACCGGAGGAAGCGGGTGAGGCACCCTTTACCCGCGGCATTCAACCTGATATGTATCGTGGCAAGCTTTGGACGATGCGCCAGTACGCAGGTTTTTCTACTGCAGAAGAAAGTAATAAGCGTTATCATTATTTATTATCGCATGGTGTAAATGGTTTAAGTGTTGCTTTTGATCTTCCAACACAAATTGGTTACGATAGCGATCATGAATTAGCAGAAGGTGAAGTAGGTAAAGTTGGCGTTGCAATAAATAGCATTGAAGATATGCAGGCATTGTTTGATGGAATAGATCTGCAACAAGTAAGCACTTCAATGACGATTAATGCAACTGCTTTTATTTTATTGAGCTTGTATCTTGTAACGGCAAAAAAACAAAACGCAGATTTAAAAAAAATAACGGGTACTATTCAAAATGATATTTTAAAAGAGTACGCTGCAAGAGGCACATACATTTATCCGCCAAAACCTTCTATGCGAATCATTACAGATATATTTGAATGGTGCAGTAATGAATTGCCAAAATGGAATACTATCTCAATTTCAGGTTATCACATTCGCGAAGCGGGAAGCACGGCTGTACAGGAAATTGCTTTTACATTAAGCAACGGAAAAGCTTATGTAAAAGCTGCGCTGCAAAAAGGTCTTGACATAAATGTTTTCGGTAAGCGTTTATCTTTCTTTTTTAATGCACACAATAATTTGTTTGAAGAAGTTGCCAAGTTTCGTGCGGCGCGAAGAATGTGGGCAAACATCATGAAAGATTTAGGCGCAACAGATCCAAAAGCAATGATGCTGCGCTTTCATACACAAACGGGCGGCAGCACATTAACAGCGCAGCAACCATTAAATAATATTTCAAGAGTTACGATTCAAACACTCGCAGCAGTTTTAGGTGGCACACAAAGTTTGCATACAAATGGTTATGATGAAGCTTTGAGTTTACCAACTGAAGAAGCAGCACGTATTGCTTTGCGCACACAACAAATTGTTGCGTTTGAAAGTGGCATTGCAGATACTGCAGATCCTTTGGGTGGAAGTTATTTTATTGAATCGCTTACTAATGAAGTTGAAACAGCAGCATGGGAATTAATTAAACAAATTGATGAAATGGGTGGGAGTGTCTCAGCGATTGAACAGGGATTTATTCAGAATGAAATTGCACATAGTGCATATCAACATCAGCACAAAGTAGAAACAGGAGAAAAAATAATTGTTGGCGTTAATAAGTTTCAATTAGATAAAGAAAAAATAATTCCGCTTTTAAAAATTGATGAAAGCATAAGAAAAATACAAGTTGAAAAATTAAAGCGTTTGAAAGAATCAAGAAATAATACACAGGTAAAAAATTGCTTGCAAGCGTTGCATAACAAAGTAACATCAGGAGAAAATATTATGCCCGCTGTAATTGATGCCGTAGAAAATTTTTGTACGCTTGGCGAAATTGCTGATGAATTAAGAAAAGTATTTGGCGAGTATAAATAAGGATTAACTTTTATATAATTTCAACTATGTATAGTTTTATATTCTAAAGTATGCAAGATGAAAAAGCTTCTTATTACAACCACACTGCTTTTTGTTTTAATCATTTCAAAAACCGAAGCACAAAATGCTTTAGGGATTAAAGGCGGCATTAGTATTCCAAATTTATCTTCACGCGGCTCAGAACAAAATTCAGTTAATTCAGGTTATAGTTCGAGATTAGGTCCTGACTTTTCTGTTTTCTATCAAACAGGAATTTCAAAAATTTTTTCTTTGGAAACTCAATTAGAATATTCATCACAAGGTGGTAAGAAGGATGGATTTCAGGCATTTCCTAATCCAGTTGATTCTACAGGCAATCCTTATTTATATGCGAATTTTAAAAGCGAGGCAAAACTTAATTATTTTATGTTGAGTGAACTTGCAAAATTTAATTGGCAGTTAGGTAAATCGCATTACAATTTTTATGTTGACGCAGGTCCGTTCGTTGGTTACCTAATTTCTGCTCATCAAATTACCAGTGGAACAAGTGATGTTTATGCAGATAAAGCGATGCAGGTTGATATAACTATACTAACCGGGCAAAGCCCGCAATCTTTCAATAACAAACAAGATATTGAAGATGATTTGCACAAAGGAAATTTTGGTATTGAAGGTGATGTTGGTTTTGCGTTTAATTGTGGTAAAGGAGATTTATTTATTGAAGGTGGCGCAAATTATGGTTTTGTAAATATTCAAAAAGGAAGTGATAACGGTAAGAATAACACAGGCGCAGCTACTATAAGAGTTGGCTATGCATGCAATCTTGGAAAGTAATCTTATACATAATTCTTAAGTACATTAAGCGGCAATCTTTCATTAAGCATTGCCGCTTTGCTTTATTTATTACTTTTCCATCTTAATTACTTGCCATGAAAAAATTATTTCTTATTAGTTTTTCATTATTAGTTTTTCATTTTTGCTTGCATGCGCAACCTTCATTCGTAAAAGATAGCATTGACAATTATATTAATGCAGGAATAAAAGACTGGAATATTCCCGGTCTTGCAATAGTTATTGTAAAAGATGGACAAGTGGTTTTAATGAAAGGTTATGGTGTGCGTAATATTGAAACAAAAGAACCAGTTGATGAAAACACCCTTTTTATGATTGCGAGTAACAGTAAACTTTTTACTGCAACATCATTAGCACAACTTGAGTATGATAAAAAACTTTCGCTTGATGATAAGATAACAAAATATTTTCCGTGGTATGCTGATTATGATTCATGTACAACCAATCTTGTTACCATAAAAGATATGCTGGGGCATCATCTCGGAACAAAAACTTTCCAGGGAGATTTTACATTTTGGAACTCTACACTTTCGCGTGATTCTATCATGTACAAAATGCGCTTAATGAAACCCACCGGAAATTTTAGACAGCAATGGGGTTATTGCAACAGTTGTTTTTTAACTGCAGGCGAGGTAATTGAAAAAGTTACCGGCAAACCCTGGGAAGTATATGTATATGATAGCATAATGGAACCGCTTGGAATGATAAATACACACGCGCTTGGAAATAATATGGAACAGATGCCGGATGCTTCAAGCCCTTACACCAATACATTTTCTGATTCACTTGAATTACTGCCTTATGATAATGTTGATAACCTTGCACCTGCAGGCGCAATTGTAAGTTGCGTAAAAGATATTTCTAAATGGTTGCTAATGCAACTTGACAGCGGTAAAGCTAATGGCAAACAAATTATTCCGTGGCCTGCAATACAACGTACAAGAGATATGAACACAATTATCCGCAGCCGTAAAAATCCTTTCTTACCTATTAATATTTATGGTTATGGCTTAGGCATTTTTATAAGTGATTATGGTGGCCATCTTACTTATGAGCACACAGGTGGTGCAGATGGTTTTGTTACTAATACCTGTTTTGTGCCTGATAAAAATTTAGCTATATCAATTCTTACAAATAATGATAACCAGGAATTTTTTGAATTATTGCGTTACCAAATTCTTGATGCATACCTTGACTTACCCTATCGTAATTACAGCAATTTATCGCTGCCAGCGTTTATGCAAAACAGGAAAAAAGAATTAGATGATATTGATGCTATGAAGGCAAGAGTAAAGAATAATGCGCCGCCGTTTTTAATAAATGCTTACGTGGGCAGTTATACTAATAAGTTATTCGGAAATATCTTTATTACACGAATGGGCAATAATCTTTTAATAAAATTTGGTAATCATAAAGATCTTACAGCAACCCTGCAATATATGGACAGTGGTGAATGGCTTATGACATATAATAATCCATCGTTTGGAATATTTCCGTTAAGATTTACCACAGATGATAATAAAGTAACAGCAGTAACAATTAAAGTGAATGACTTTTTAGAAACAGACCCTTACGTTTTTATCAAACAATAATATTTATTTGATAAATGGTCAGCTTCAGCAACAAAAAATTTAATGTTTGGTACTGTCTTTATTAGCCTTTGCATCATTGTATAATTTATTAGTACCTGTGTTTGGAGTGGCTTGTGATGAATTTAAAGTATCTGTTCCAATAGTATTTGAAGAATCAGTTGAAGGAATTTCCTGTCTTTGATCAGGATGATAATCGAGCGAGTTTGTTGTAGGATTTGTACTTGTTGTATCCGTAGTTGGATTCTGATTTCCGGCGTTTTTATTACTATTTTTATTATTACAGCTTAAAATTAAAAAGCTGCTTAATAGAATTGGAAGTGTAAGCTTATGCATTTTCATAATCCTTTTTATCATTTTAATTCAAAGATTATTCCATGATTAATTTATAAGCCTGTAAAATAAAACAGGTCATAGAGATGACCTGTAACCATTATTCATATTTATGGGTGAATACCTCTTTTAACTCACTAATATTATGCCGTGTTATTGAAAAGTTATTTTACCGCTGTAATAATCAAGAATTGTAGAACGCAATACATAATCGTAACGGGCAATAATGAGATTTATATTCGCATTGTCTAAATTATTTTTTGCAATGAGGTAATCAACGGATGTAATAGAACCCGCATTAAATTTTACCTCTGCTTCACGAAAAGATTCTTTAAAAGCGTTTACCTGTTCTGTAAGCACATCATAGCGTCTTTGTGCTGAAGTAAGATTTACGTACGCCTGTTCGATATTTTGCTGTAATTGGGTTTTTGTTGCATTCAAGGTTATTTCCGCATCCTTTTCAATTAGTTCTGCTGTTTTAATTTGTGTCCTGTTTTGAAGTCTGTTCAGCAGCGGAATGCTTATACCAATGCTTAACGAAGTATTGTAATTGTTTTTAAACTGGTTACCATAACTAATTTTATTCGAAACATAATTATCTTGTTTTGCAACAACCGGCACTTGTGTACCATTAATCACTACATAATTATCTGTTGTTACATCTGTTGAATTAATGAATTGTTGTGTTGTTGCATTGCTTGAATAATTTGTGCCCAGCGCTCCGCTTAAATACAGCGAAGGAAATCTTAATGCGCGGTATGTTTTTACACCATAGGTTGCACTGCGCTTCCTTAATTCGCTTGCTTTTATTAAAGCAAGGTTTTGTAATGCTGCCTGGTAAATTGAATCGGTACTGCTGTTGTTTGCAACTGCTTCAGATAAGCCAATGTGTTCAAGCACTATATTTTTATTGTAAGGAATATTTAATAATTGAGCTAACAACACTTTGGCTGATTCAAGGTTGTTGATTGCATTAACAACATTTAATTCTTCCTGTGCATACTGCCCTTTTAAATCATATAACTGGCTTGGTGCAATTGCACCTTCATCATTTAATATATTAAGGCGCTCTACCTGTTTGGCAGAAACATCTCTTTGTTGTGTCGAAACCTCTACAAGATCCTGGTTAGTTAAAACCTGCAGGTATTCGAGTATTACCTGTAATGCAGTTGCATCTTTGTTTTGCTGCACTTCCATTTTAGTTGCATCGTATGCAAGTTTGTTTTGTTTAATACTGTTTTGTATTGCAAACTCATTAAAAAGCGTAAGGTTTGTGTTGAGGTTGTAATTGGCAAAATTTATATTCTGGTTTGCATAAGTATTGGTAAACGGGTCAATACCTCTTCCCTGGCTAATTCCATGATCTATTGTACCGTTTAATGTTGGCAGCATATTGCCTCTTGCGCCTGTTAAATTTGCCCTTTGTGTTTCAGATGCAACCTGGCTGTGCTGAACTACAGGGTTATTTTTTAAGGCAAGTTGAATACATTGCTGCAACGTATATTTTATTGCAGATGTATCAGCAGATGATTGTGCGTGTGCAGAAAAAATCAATAATAAAAAAAACG
>JAICKT010000422.1 GCA_025927795.1 Parafilimonas sp.
AAACATACAGTTAATCTTCCGCTGAAATGTCCGCCGCCACGATAATCTTCAAAACCTCCATACTTTTTATGCGCCACAAAATCTGCATGACCGGGACGCGGAACTGCTCTTAATTTTTCATAATCTGAAGAGCGTGTATTTTTATTTTCAAATAAAATAGTAAGCGGTGCGCCGGTTGTTTTATTATTAAAAACGCCGCTTTTAAAAATTGGAAGATCAGATTCTTGCCTTGGTGTTGTGCCTTTTTGTGTACCGCCCTTTCTGCGCTTAATGTCTTCTAAAAAATCGTCAACAGTTAATAGTAAACCTGCGGGAATTCCGTCAACACAAACACCAACACTTTCGCCATGCGATTCTCCAAAAATATGTACACGAAATATGCGACCGAAACTATTCATTATTGTAAAGATAACGATGCACCTAATTGCTGCAAATGCTTATAAAAATCAGGATAAGATTTATTTACAGCTTCTGCATCTTCAATTATTGTTTCACCATTTGCTTTTAAAGCAAGCACCGCGCACATCATTGCAATACGATGGTCATGATGAGAATGAGCCGTTGCTGCCTTAATGTTTTCAGTTCCTTCAATCAACATTACGTTATCATCTAATTCAACCTTTATATTCATTTTACTTAACTCTTCTTTTATGCTTAATGCACGGTTACTTTCTTTATGCGTTAAACGATGAACGCCTGTAATTTTTGTTGTACCCTTACAACATGCAGCAAGTGCCGCAAGTGGTGGAAACAAATCAGGGCAATCTGTTGCATCAAATTCAAAGCCCCTAATTTCTGAAGGGTAATTTGAAACTTCAATTTCATTGTTGTTAATATTTACGTTAACACCGCAACTTTGCAGGGCTTCTAATATTTTTTTATCGGCTTGCGTTGATGCAATATCTAAACCTTTAACCTTTATATTTCCTGCAACAGCACTTGCAACCAATAAAAAAGAACCACCACTCCAATCACCTTCAACTGTATAATCAACAAAATCGTTGCGCTCTGTGTCGGGCGTTTCATCAAAATAAAACTCAGTGTAGTTGCGGTTTTCAGGAACTTTCAATAGAAAAGATTCCATCACATTCAAAGTGAGATCAACATAAGGTTTGCTTTTAAGATTGTTTACTTTGATAGTTACATTTTTCGCATCAAGCGCAGCATAAGCAAACAATAATCCAGTAAGAAATTGCGAACTTAATGAGCCATCAATTTCTATATTCTTTGGTTGAAGCGGACCTTTTAATTTGATTGGCAGCTTACCATTATTTGATTTGATTTCAACACCTAATTGCGGTAACACTTCATCAAAAAAATCCATTGGCCGCGTAAGTAAACTTCCTTCACCATTAATTGTAATTTCATTTTTGTTTAAAGCAACAATAGGTGTAAACATGCGAATGCCTAATCCTGCTTCGCCATTGTTAACAGCCTTCTCTAAATCTCCTCCGGTGGAGGAACCTTCTTTTGCATCCAAAAAATTTTCAGAATTTATTTTAATAGATCCATCTTTTAATTCGGTTATGGTTGCACCAAGAGCTTTAATAACGTTTAATCCTGCTTTATCATCATTGCTTTTTCCGGGATTGCGAATTATCGTTTCTCCTTTTCTAACAAGCGCTGCAGCACATGCACGCTGCATAGAGCTTTTTGATGCGGGTGCATAAACCAAGCCTGATAATTTTGACGGCTGAATTTTTACAATCATGCCTAACCTTAAAGGGATTTTTTATTTTCTAATTGCTTAATAATATATTCTATTTCTGAAATAGCAATCGGCTCAACAACCGCTTTGCCTATCTTTTTCAACAACACATAATTCATCACATCTTTTACCTTCTTTTTGTCTGATTGCATTACGCTTAATACCTTTTCTGCATCATAATTTTGATGCACAGGTAACTCATATTTTTTAATGAGGTCAATAACACGGTTTGTGTCTTTAAAACTCTTGTACGATTCTGAAATCATGCAAGCTACTACCATTCCAATTGAAACTGCATATCCATGTGGCAGTTTATAAGTATTCTCAATTGCGTGGCCGAAAGTATGACCAAAGTTCAGCAGCTTTCTATCGCCGGTTTCAAATTCATCTTTAATAACAACTTTTGTTTTTAATAAAGCATTGCGCTGAATTAAATCGCACAATAATATTTTTTTTGATTGATATTTTTTTAAGCTACTTTCTTTAAGCTCTTTAAACATCGTTGCATCTTTTATGCACGCATGCTTTATAATTTCAGCAAAGCCATTCTGCCATTCTGTTTCGGGAAGCGTGTTGAGAAAAATTAAATCGTGTAAAATAAATAAAGGTTGATTGATTGTTCCAACCATATTTTTATAAACACCAACATCAATTCCATTTTTGCCGCCAATTGAAGCATCAACCATTGCAAGAATTGTTGTGGGCACAAAACCGAATTTTATTCCACGCATAAAGATACTGGCAACATAACCAGTAATATCAGTTACAACACCGCCGCCAACACCAATTAAAATTGTTTTTCGGTCAGCATTTAATTGTATCAATTGTTTTATAATTGAATCAACAGTTGTTTGAGTTTTATTTTCTTCTCCAGGTTTTATTACAATTGTTTGCCAGCCTTTAAATCTTTTTTCATGTTGCGTAAAAACATTTTCATCAGTAATAATTACTGAGTGTTTTGTATCAACAATATTTTTTAAATGAGAAATGCCAGCAGCAAAATAAAATGTAGTAGAAGAAGAATTAAAGTTTACTTTTTGAATATTCATTTCACGCAAAGAAACAAAGTTTGCAAAGCCGCAAAGTAAAAAGAATTAATGCGGATTAATTTAATTTATAATTGTGTTGTTTCATCAAATTGTCCATTGGTCGTGCAGTATCGCAATAAGATATAATTTATTGTTCTCTTTTTTAAAAACCAGTTTAAGGCTCTTCCAATCCATCCCTTCATATTTTTTGTCAAAACTGGGGGAATAAAATTCAGTATAAACACAATTCTTATAAACCGAATCTATATTGTTTAAAGAGTTACCCTTGCTTACAGTTTTATTTAAACTTATTTCAGGCGCATTTAAAAAATCAGCATCATACACAAATTTTTTAAAATATTCATCAACTGTAAATATTATTTTATCACCGCTGCCATCATATGTACCCCATGTAAATTTTGTAGCTTTTTTATTTGTAATAAAACTTAAAAATTCTGATGCAATAAATGTTTTATCGTGAGCAGTATCTACATAACCGTAAGGCGAAAAACGAACACCTTTAAGCGGTTCTATAAATGAAGCAACCTTTTGGTAATCTTTATTTTTAACAGCAGTTAATATTTCTCTGGATACAGGCACAGCCATCGTATCGTTAAAAACTATTGTTTCCTGTTTTGGATTTGCAGAAGAATCAACAACTGAATTTGATTGATTGCTTTGTTTACTTTGGCATGAGAGCAAACAAAACAGTAAGATATAACACGTTATTGAACGCTTCAAAACAGTAAATTATAAATTAAAATTATCGCAGTTAAAGAAGAATTGAAGTTTACTTTTTTGATATTCATTTCACGCAAAGAAACAAAGTTTGCAAAGCCGCAAGATCATTAACTCCCTTTTCCACTTGTGGAGAAGGGTTGGGGATGAGGCTAATCATTCATAATTTTATTCTGATGGTTGATACTTTCCATGTGCACCGCATCAAAATATTTTGTGATGAACTCTTTGCTTAAACCAAGCTTTTCTCCTTTTACATACGCTCTTTCCAAAATTGAATTCCAGCGATT
>JAICKT010000074.1 GCA_025927795.1 Parafilimonas sp.
AAAAGAAGATTAATTATGCTTACCCAATCAAAAAATCCAAAATTTAATTACCTGCGCCGCATAATGGTGTTACCTTTTTTAGCAGGCGTAATTTGTTTGTTTGCCTTTACTATTAAAAATGAAAAAACGAATTCATCAGCCGATAAAAGTACTACTGCAAAACCATTTGTTTTGGTGGTTGATGCAGGGCATGGCGGAAAAGATTATGGTGCCCATGGCAATGGTTTATATGAAAAGGAGGCAGCGCTGAAGATTACAAAAGAGATGAAAGATTTATCATCTCAATATGGAATTGATGTTGTGTTGACGAGAAATAATGATGTATTCATGTCGCCGCAACAAAAATCAGATTTTGTCAATACACAAAATGCAGATGCGTTTATATCAATTCATGTTAGTACGAATAGTCCTTCATATCCTAATAATTCCGGATTTGAAGTTTACCTGACTAAACGCAACACAAAATTTTTAGAAAACAGCAGAATATTAGGCTCTGCCATTTTGCAAAATTTAGGAACAGATTTTAAAGCACAGCAAAATTTAAACGTAAGGCAAGTTGGAATTTGGGTTTTGGATAACAGCAATATTCCTTCTGCATTAATTGAATGTGGCTACATAACTAATGCGGATGATGCAAGTAATTTAAAGGATGATGCAAAAATTGAGTTGATGGCGAAAAACATTTTGCAGGGTGTTGCTATGTATGCGAATAACAAAGTTGATAAATCATCTTTATATCAAATAAAAAATGAAAGTGCAGATACAACTTCTCCTGAAAAACCAACAGTTAAAAAAGATACACTTGGAAGTGCCAATGCATTATATGTTTTAAATGGAAAGATAGTTCCTGAATCTGTTGTTGATAAAACAACTCCTTCGTCTATTGAAAGTGTAAATGTTTTAAAGGGAAAAGATGCAACAGATAAATATGGTGTTAAAGGAAAAGATGGTGTAATTGAAATAACATTAAAAAAGGGAGTTCCGCCTCCACCACCTCCGGGTATATCTGAAGAACCGAATACTCCTCCACCTCCCCCAGCAAGAGATACGTTGGTGCAAACTAAACCAGTTTTTTAACGAGTAACAACAATATTTAACTTACATTAAACTGCAGCTTGCAATTAGCTGCAGTTTATTTTTATAAATACACTAACTATTTTTGTTTGCAGTAAAACAATAAAAAATAAATCTGTTGGTTTTAAAGTAGTATGAAATATTTTTCTCTCATCGTCGCAGTAATATTTTCTATCAGCACACATGCGCAGGTAATGCAGGCAAAGCCAGTGTGGGCATCGATAAGCGTTCCTCAATTAAAGTGCTGGGAATGTCAGCAAAGATTAAATCAATATTTAGTGCGTGAAAAAGGACCCAACACAGATGCAGGAATTGGTCAGTGGAAAATGGATTTGCGTAATGGCATTTTAAAAATTCAATATTATCCTGATAGAATTACACTGAACTATATACAAACAGCCATCGCAAACGCAGGCTTTGATGCAGACACTGTTACCGCAGAGCCTGATTCTTACAAACGCCTTCCTAATGCTTGCAAAAAAGCAACAGATGGAAGTGGCTTTGGACCTTTTAAATATTGTAATCTTGATCCGGCAGACAGACCGAAGCAATAATGTCTGATTTATGATGTAATCATGTCTTGATATTGTTTCTTTTCAATCATAAAATTCCAAATCAGCCATCAAATTTTGTTTACATTCTCTCAGGAACTTTTATTCCTAATAACTGCATTGAAGTGTGAATGGTGTTTGCAGTAAATTCAGATAATATAGAACGTAAATATTTTTTCTCTTCATTTTCTGCATTGGTAATAGAATGCTCTGTATAAAATGAATTAAATGTTTTGGCAAGATTGAAAACATACACTGCAATTTTTGAAGGGTCAAAAAATGTTGCAGCTTCTTCTATTATTGTTGGAAATTGTTCAAGTTGTGTGATGATATTTTTTTCAAGCGGCAATAAATCAGTTTCCGGTTTCCGGTTTATGGTGTGACGATTCACCTCATTCACCATTGCCCATTCACTATTCACTTTTCTCAGCACACTTTTTATCCTTGCATAAGTATATTGAACAAATGGACCGGTGAACCCATGAAAGTCTATACTTTCTTCAGGATTAAAAACCATTCTCTTTTTCGGGTCAACGCGCAACAGGAAAAATTTTAATGCACCTAATCCAATTGTTTCGTACAATTCTTTTAATTCATCTTCTGTAAAATCTTTCACCTTGCCAAGCTCTTCTGTTTTTTGCTTCGCTATGTTTATCATTTCATCAACAATATCATCTGCATCAACAACGGTTCCTTCACGGCTTTTCATTTTTCCCGAAGGCAATTCAACCATTCCATAACTTAAATGATGAATTGCATTTGCATAAGGCAACCCCATTTTTTCGCAAATAAGCCTTAATACTTTAAAATGATAATTCTGCTCGTCTCCAACAACGTAAATATTTTCATCAATTTTATATTCTTCGTATTTGTCAACAGCCAAGCCAATGTCCTGCGTTATGTAAACTGCCGTTCCATCTTTCCTGCGAACAATTTTTTTATCCAGACCATCAGCCGTTAAATCAATCCAAACGCTGCCATCATCTTCTTTATAAAAAATTCCTTTTTGCAAACCTGCTTCTACTAAATCTTTACCAAGAATGTAAGTGTTGCTTTCATAATAAATTTTATCAAAGTCAGCACCAATGCGTTTATATGTTTCATCAAAACCTTCATATACCCAACTGTTCATCATTGTCCAAAGCTCAATTACATCAGTCTTTCCGGCTTCCCAATCAACCAACATTTGTTGCGCAGCTTTCATTATTGGCGCTTCTTTTTCTGCTTGTTCTTTTGTTGAACCTTTTGCAATTAATTCTTCTACCTGCTTTTTATACGCGTCATTAAACTTCACATAATAATCACCAACAAAATGGTCGCCCTTTGTATTGGTTGATTCTGGCGTTGCACCATTCGCAAACATTTTCCATGCAAGCATGCTTTTACAAATGTGAATACCACGGTCGTTTACAATGCAACTTTTAATAACATCATTGCCGGTTGATTTTAGAATTTCCGCAGCACTCCATCCTAAAAAAATATTTCGCAAATGCCCGAGATGGAGAGGTTTGTTTGTGTTGGGTGAAGAATATTCAACCATAATTTTTTTATGGCTGATGTTTTGTTTTCCAAAAGAGGCATTATTGAAATTTTCAGAAAGAAATTGTATCCAATATGCATCAGCAATAACAAGATTTAAAAAACCTTTAATGAGATTATATGATTTAAATAAACCCGGACTTTTTTCAATCAAATATTTTCCAAGTTCATTTCCCAAAGCATCAGGAGATTTTTTAAGTGGCTTTAGCAAAGCAAATAAAACAACAGTATAATCGCCTTCAAATTCCGGTTTGGTTAGATTGATGGTGATGCCTGATTCATCTACATCTGTTTTGTATAAATCAGCAATAGCCGTTTTTACAATTTGTTTTATGTTGTTTGATAAGCTCATAGCGGAGCGCAAATTTACTGCAAGCAAACTTGTAAATTCTCCTTAAATCTGCAAGCCAAAATTTGCAATCTGCAATTACAATTACCTTCGCAGCCGCATGAATAAACTGCATGAATTTATACGGAAATCGGTGTTATCTATTGTGGATGCATTTTATCCGTTGTTCAAAAAATTTATGCCGCTGCAAACGTATCGTTATGCGGCGTGTGGCGGCGCTAACATGCTTTTTGATATTATTTTATTTTTTTTATCGTACAATTATTTTATCGGAAAAAAGATTGTGTACATCGGTGGGTTTGCCATTAGCCCATACATATTTGCTTTTCTTCTTTCGTTTTGTGTTTCTTTTCCCGTTGGTTTTTATTTAAGTCGTTATGTAGTTTGGCAACAGACAAAAACTAAAAAGCGTGTGCAGGTTTTTAAATATTTTTTAATTGTTGTTGCCTGTATTGCGCTCAATTATTTTTTTCTGAAATTATTTATTGAGGAGTTTCACTGGTGGCCAACGTTTTCAAAAATTATAACCAGCGTTTTTGTTGTAGCATTTAGTTATTTCTCGCAACGCAATTTTTCTTTTCGTGCACCCAAACCAAATGAAGAAGATATAATTGTATAGTGCGACTTCACCACCAACCCTCTCCAAAAGAGAAGGGCAAGAAGCGTTGCAAATTAAAATCGGTCTAAATTTTCTGGTTTTAAGTTCTCTCCTTTGGAGAGGATGTAGGTGAGGTTTATCTTTGCATTCAATTTTGTTCCGCCTGCAACGGAATTCATAATAATAATGAAACCATGAGCATTCATGGTCTGAAATTTATCTTATGGCATTATTACACAATCGCATTAACGGCGAAGAATTAAAACGCCGTTTGCTTGAAGAAACTGAACCAAGAACCACCATCAGTTTTTACAAATATTTTCCTATTCAAAATCCGCAGGAGTTCCGCGATTATTTATATAAGCACTTACATAATTTAAAAGTATTTGGTAGAATATATCTCGCAGAAGAAGGTGTCAATGCGCAAATCAGCGTTCCTCAATCAAACTTTCAAACTTTTAAAAATTTTCTTTATTCAATAAGTGATTTAAATAATGTACGATTAAATATTGCCGTAGATGATGATGGTAAAAGCTTTTGGGTTTTGTCTGTAAAGGTGCGTGATAAAATCGTTGCTGATGGAATTAGCGACCCAAACTTCAGCATGAATAAAAAAGGAAGTTATGTTGATGCACTTAAAATGAATGAATTAATGCAGCAGGGTGATACAATAGTCATTGACATGCGTAATCATTATGAATATGAGGTTGGGCATTTTGAAGACGCCCTTGAAATTCCTTCCGATACTTTTCGCGAACAATTACCCATGGCTGTTGATATGATGAAGGGCAAAGAAGAAAAAAATATCATCATGTATTGCACCGGTGGCATTCGTTGCGAAAAAGCCAGCGCTTATATGTTGCATAATGGATTTAAAAATGTATTTCATCTTGAAGGCGGCATTATTAATTATGCCAATCAAATTAAAGAACAAAATCTACCTTCAAAATTCATCGGTAAAAATTTTGTTTTTGATAATCGTTTGGGTGAAAGAATTACAGGCGATATAATTGCGAAATGTCATCAATGCGGAAAGCCATGCGATATGCATACTAATTGCGCAAATAATGGCTGCCATCTTTTATTTATCCAATGCGAAACGTGCAAAGAAAAATACAGCGGTTGCTGCAGCAAAGGATGTCAAGAAACCCTTAATCTTCCATTGGAAAGGCAGAAACAAATTCGCAAAGGCATTGATAAAGGAAGGAATGTTTTTAACAAAAGCAAGCAACGTTTAAGGCCCCGGATAAACCCTTTACCAGGTTAATTGCCATCTGTCAATTTTTCACTTATCTCTCCCATGGCATAATGATTGAGCATTGATTGCCATAACTTAATCTTAAAGAAATTAATATGGGAAAAATAATTGGTATCGACTTAGGTACTACAAACAGCTGCGTGGCAGTTATGGAAGGTAACGAACCGGTTGTTATTGCTAACGATGAAGGTCGCCGTACAACGCCTTCTGTGGTTGCTTTTTTGAAAAACGGTGAGCGTAAAGTAGGTGACCCGGCAAAGCGCCAGGCAATCACAAATCCGCACAACACTATTACAAGTGTAAAGCGTTTTATGGGCCGCCGCTTTGATGAAGTGACAGAAGAGATTAGCCACTGGAGCTATAAAGTTGTAAAAGGTGATAATAATACAGTGCGTATTGATATTGATGGCCGCATGTACACGCCGCAAGAAATTTCTGCCATGATTTTACAGAAGATGAAAAAAACGGCTGAAGATTATTTGGGTCAGGAAGTGAATGAGGCGGTAATTACCGTTCCTGCCTATTTTAATGATGCACAAAGACAGGCTACCAAAGAAGCCGGTGAAATTGCAGGTTTAAATGTTCGCAGAATTGTGAACGAACCTACAGCAGCTGCACTTGCTTATGGCTTAGATAAAAAACATGCTGACCAAAAGATTGCCGTGTTCGACCTTGGTGGTGGTACGTTTGATATATCAGTGCTTGAATTAGGAGATGGTGTGTTTGAGGTAAAATCTACAAACGGAGATACGCACCTTGGTGGTGATGATTTTGATAAAGTGATCATGGATTGGCTGGCTGATGAATTCAAGAAACAGGAAGCAATTGATTTGCGTAAAGACCCGATGGCTTTACAGCGTTTGAAAGATGCTGCTGAAAAAGCGAAGGTTGAATTATCATCTTCATCAGAAACAGAAATAAATCTTCCTTACATAACAGCGGTTGATGGTGTTCCGAAGCACTTAGTAATAAAATTATCAAGAGCAAAATTTGAACAGCTTGCCGATAATCTTTTTGCAAGATGTTTGAAGCCTTGTGAAGCCGCATTGAAAGATGCAGGTTATTCAACTTCACAAATTGATGAAGTGATTTTGGTAGGTGGCTCTACACGTATTCCGAAAGTGCAGGAAATAGTTGAAAAATTCTTTGGTAAAAAGCCACACAAAGGTGTTAATCCTGATGAAGTGGTTGCAGTTGGTGCAGCAATTCAGGGTGCAGTTTTAACAGGTGAGGTAAAAGATGTGTTGTTGCTTGATGTTACTCCGCTTACACTTGGTATTGAAACTTTAGGTGGTGTTTTAACGCCGATGATTCCATCAAACACAACTATTCCAACAAAGAAAACAGAAGTATTTTCTACTGCCAGCGATAATCAACCTGGTGTTCAAATACACATTTTACAGGGTGAAAGAAGCCTGGCAAAAGATAATAAGAGCTTAGGTATATTTAATCTTGATGGTATTCCGCCGGCACCGCGTGGCATTCCTCAAATTGAAGTGACATTTGATATTGATGCGAATGGATTGATTCATGTAAGTGCAAAAGATAAAGGCACCGGCAAAGAACAAAAAATCCGTATTGAAGCAGGAAGCGGTTTAAGCAAAGAAGAAATTGAAAAGATGAAGAATGATGCGAAAGCACATGAATCTGAAGATAAAGCCGCCAGGGAAAAGATTGATAAACTTAATCAGGCAGATAGTTTAATCTTCCAGACAGAAAAACAATTAAAAGAGTTTGGAGATAAAATTCCTGCAGATAAAAAAGCGCCAATTGAATCAGCATTAAATAAATTAAAAGAAGCACATAAAAGCCAGGATGTAAATGCTGTTGATACAGCTTTAAATGAAATGAATCAGGCATGGACAGCAGCCAGTGAAGAAATTTATAAAGCACAACAAGCTGGTGGCGGTGCTCAACCGCAAGGCGAAGCACAACAGCCGAATGGTAATGAAGGTGCACAAGGTGCGCAGCAAGGCGAAAATGTAACTGATGCTGAGTTTGAAGAAGTGAAATAGTCTGAGCCGCGACTTGTCGGATTAAAAGAATAATAAATTATAGAAAAGCCTCTCAATCTTGAGAGGCTTTTCAGTTTTATATTTAATTGAAATTGTAGATTACAACATAATTTTTTTGAAAAAAAGTTTGCATAATAACTGATAAATTATCTGAAAATGGCGCGCATTAAAGTTGATCTGCATGATATATATAATAATTCCGCTGCTATCGATAAAGCACTTCAACGGGCGTTTGATGATGCAATAGAAAAGAAAATTCGTGAAGTAGAAATTATACCAGGCAAAGGAAGCGGTCAACTGCGAAAAAAAGTAGAACGTTTCTTACAACAACCGCATATTAAGCCTTTATATCACCGCATTGAAAACGACAGTAAGAATTTTGGGAGGCTGTTTGTTTATTTTAAGTTTTAAATAATGTTGCGAAGCTTTATATCAATGATTCGCTTTTTTGAATAAAGCATCAAAATCAGGTTCCCATGTTTTACCAAGATCATAAGAATTCTCAATGTATTCATGCAAGGTTTCGTCGGACGGATTATAAGTTATTGTCATTCGCCTATGCATTAATGTTCTTTTAGAATCTGAAACAGTAACCGCAACAAGTTGTATTGAATCTTTGGATGAATATGTTTCTTCAAAATTTCTGATATCGCCACTCTTACCTGCCCAACACATTCTAAAACGCTGAGAAGTGTTATCATAAAAGCTTATGCTTTCTCCTACATAATCACTGCCCAGCCATTGAAACTTTTCATCAATAGAACAGCCGCCATAAAATTTTGTTACCGTATCAACAGCAACTTTATCTGCATAATTTTCGCCTACATAAACATCCCACGTGCCGATAAAAAAGTCAAGCTTTTTATACCTGTCATCATACAAACAAGGCGTTGCATTTTCTTTATATTTTTCTGCAATAGCTGCAAGCTGCGATGAGTTGCGCACCCGGCTGAACAACGTATCTTTTAACCTTCCCTGGTAGCTTGCACCGTCTGTTGCTGCTGCCGCTAACAATTGCAAACACTTCAGCGTATCATTCATTGCTGCATAAATTTTAGCTTGCTCAAATCTTAATTCATTTTTAAATCCTGTTTGTAGGTCCAGCTCATTTAAAGACTGAAAATTGTTCAGCGCATCTTTATATTTTGATTGTTGCAGTTGCGACATTGCGAGGTAATAAATAGCGAATGTATCTGCAGTATTTGTATTAAGGTATTGCCGGAAATTAGTTTCTGCAACTTTCCAGTTCTTTTTATCATACGCATTATAAGCAAGTGTTTTTGCAGAGTCCTGTGCCTGTACAACTGTAATCAAACTATTTATTGTTACAGCTATAGCAATAAGAGCTTTTCTCATGGCAATAAATTTGATTTTAAATTTAAATCGCCATATAAGTGCAATCAAAAAATTTCGATTAAGTAGTAAATTTTTTCGACGAATATTTTATTAAGCAATAACTGTTTTAGCAAACGCTATTTGATGTATCGATTATTTCCGTCAGCTATTTTGATAAGCTCTTTTATACAAACTGGATTTATAAATAGTCATTCCTATAATGCGTTTTATTCCAGAATAAATTGATGAGCATTACTAACCAGAAAGCAATTAAAAAGAATACAATTTGCGAAAAATATACCGCTGGCAGTTTTAAAGAAAAATAAAACGGCAATTGCACACCTTTTATAAAAATGCTTAGTATTAATAAGACAACACAAATTGATAGAAATGCAATGAGGAGTATTTTAAGCAAATTATATTTTACAAGAGACGTTGTATGTGTTTTAGCAGCAGCCATTAATTCTATCCGCTGCATTACATTACCGGTGAAATCTTCGGACGTTTCTTCCACTGCATATTTTATCAGCAACTCCTTTAATTTTTTATCTTCCTGCATACATTACATTAAATTTTTTATTTCTGTTTTCAGCAAGTTATTCAATTGCGCATATAAATGTTTTCTTCCTCTGTGCAATAACACTTTAATATTAGCAACAGAAATTTCTGTTAGCTCATGTATTTCGCTTACTGATAGTTCATTCAAATAAAACATAGTAATACAGATACGTTCATCTTCACGCAAAGCACTCATTGCAAGTTGTATAAATTTTTTCTGATCACGGCTTTCATATTGCTCTAACAAAGGATAAATTTTATAATCTTCCTCTGTTGTTATTTCTTCATTTATATCAGCAACAATAAATTTTTTTAATTTTTTTTTATTCAGCGCAACATTCACAACAATACGGTATAACCATGTAGGAAATGTTGATTGCTTTTTAAACGATGGCAGCGCATTAAATGCTTTTAGAAATGCATCCTGCGCCACTTCTTCCGCATCTTCCCTGTTAAGAATAATATTATATGCCAGTGTAAATACCATATTGCTATACTTTGTTACCAATGCACCGTAAGCAGCACTATCACCTTTCAATATTCTCGTTATTATTAATTCGTCGGTTTGATGGTTCACCATGTATTAGACAACTGCTCTTTAATCCAGGTTACAAAATAATTATAATAAAATTTGTAACCATTTCTCTTTATGCAACTGTCAAAACTTCAAACGAATAAAAAATGAATAATCAATTTTTAGGCTCCTCATTTTTGGTACTGCTTATTGTACTGATATTGCTAACCATATTTGGTATTGTATATATCTATGTTACTTCCAAAACCAAAGAGCGCATGGCGCTTATTGAAAAAGGTATGGATCCAAATCTTGCAAAAAGTGATTTCTGGATACAGGTTGGTATTATAGCTGCGGGTTCCGCGCTTGGTTTGATTGTAAGCGATATGATACCCGGCGGATATGGACCGCTTGTTGCAATACTTTTTGCAGGCGCAGGACTTGTGATTTATAATATCTTTCGAAAAAGTAAAGCAAAATAATAAGTGTAATGGAGAGCTTGTATAAGTATGCATTCATAACTTCTGTGTGCTCTCAATTTGTGTTGAATACTTTTTCTATATGCTTCGGTATGTTTAATTGCTTCAGCGGATCAATCACAAGCCACAACAAAAATCCAATTAATAAAACAAACGCCACCACAAAAAGAGGATAATTAAAATTATTTGTAGCCTGTACAATATTGCCAAAAACAATTGCAAGAAAAAATGCACCCGCCTGTCCAAAAAAATTCATTGCGCCGGTAACAGTGCCTGAATTATTGCGTGCTATATCATTACATACACCGTAAGACGACATCACGCAAAAACCATAACATGCATTTGCTGCAACCAGCGTAATCGCGGCAATATCATTTTGCGGTATAAATACAGTAAGCAATATTAATACACCGCACATTCCAATGCCCGTCATACCGGTAAAACGCCGACCAAATCTCAATCCTTTTTTTCGTACGAACCAGTCAGCAGTAAAGCCACCTGCTAAAAGTCCCACCATGCCTGCAACAAACACAAAAAAAATAACATGCTTTGCTTCCTTTTCAGAAAAATGCCTGCCTTCCTGCAGGTACACGGGCATCCATGCAACAAAAAAATAATTCGCCCATTGCAAACAGAAATACATAAACATTAATGACCATACTGTGCTGTTCCTGAAAATATATTTGAGCGGAATAACATGCTGGTGTTTATTGTGTCGGCAACCAGATTCAATTTTCTGCTTCTCTTCTTCAGAAATATTTTTCATTTCTGATGGAAAGTTTTTGAACCACACTGCACAGATTAAAACCCAAACAATACCTATAGCAGCGTTTACAAAAAAAGGCATTCGCCAGCCATAAGAAACAGCTAACGGAACAATGATAACCGGTGCTATTGCAGACCCTATCTGCTGACCAAGACCTACCCATGTTAATGCGCGGCCTGTTTCATTTGCCGGAAACCATCGCGAAACAACAATGAGAGAATTGGGATACGTACCCGATTCGCCTATGCCAAATAAGAAACGTATAATTATGAGTGACATAAGCCCGGTTGCTAAACCTGTTAAAGCTGTAAAAAAAGACCAGGCTAAAACAATGCGGATAAAAACTGCACGCGGACCAATACGATCGCCTAATGCGCCTGAAGGAATTTCAAATAATGCATACGCCAATGCAAAAGAAGCAAGTACCCAGCCGAATTGCTCGTTGTTGAGATGAAACTCACCTTTTACTCTTACACCAACTATAGAAATACAGATACGGTCGAGATAGGTTAGTGTAGCTAACGAACAAAGCAATGCAAGCACACGATAACGATATGGAATTGCTTTTAGCATTTTTGGTAGATGCGGGCGAGTTGAAGATAATATATTTCATGTCGCAGATGTGTATGGTTAACCAGGTTAAGGCATATTAATGCAATTTTCGTCATGCGCTGATTGTTGAGCAAGTATCAACTTAAATTATTTACCGCACGAGGTTATGACAAGAAGGAGATTTAAAGATTGTTGGTCAACGACCAACAATGGATACACGAATAATATTAAATAAATAATTTAATGCCGTTATCATTATCATTATATTTATGGTAATAAATAAGCGTAACCTCGCAAAACCCCCAAAGAAAACTTTACTTTTTAACCTATTGATTAATTAATACGAATCATCTTTCGTCAACAAGGCATTTATAAAAAATTAATCCTGTCATGAGAAAATTATTTGTAACGGCAATAATCTTTATCACTTGCCTGCATGCAAAAGCACAAACTGATACCATCAAATCATTTTCAGATTTACCCGCACTTCATTTTGAAACAACAACATTAAAAACTAATGATACTGCCGCAATAAAAAATTGGTTTAAACATTTTGCAACAGTTGAAGAATCGCATATTGACAGTATATTTAATCATACTGTTATTCTGGATTCGGGTGATGCATATGTTTGGCTGATGAGACTAAGAGCAGCATGCCAGTTTATTAATGGTAACTGGAATGCACTCATGTATGCAGACACAGTATTTCGCAGCATGCAGCAAGCGTATATTATTTTCAGGCTGGCGGGCATTGCAGAACTTTCATCTTATGCAAATGCAAAATTGCATCCCGGAGAAAATTTCGGCGATACGTACCTTGACTTTTTTAAAAAAGCAACAGATACTTTAAATCTTAATGACAGGGAAGCGTTTATTGGTTATAGTCTTAGTCAAATGAACAACGCAAAAGCGATATATGAAAAACGGTTTGCAATCATCACAGATACTACCATTATCAACGATACATTGATGGGCGCTTTTGTACGGGGTTATGTGTACAACCAGTTAAAACAAGCTGTTTATGATAAGCTGAATGCTTATGTAACAAATTTGGTAAAAAATAATTTTACAAGAGCAGACACACTACGCGGCAGTGTAACGCCCGAACGTGCCTGGTGGGATGTACTTCATTACAACATTACTATAAAGCCTGATTATAGTACTAAAACATTAACCGGTAATACAGTTATCAGGTATAAAGTTGTAAGCGATAAACATCCTGATGTTATGCAGGTTGATTTGCAGGAGCCACTGATTATCGATAGTATTCTCTTTAATAAAACGCAGGTAGTAACATTTAAAAAAGATGGAAATACATGGCATGTATCTGCTCCAAAACAAAAAAAGTTATCTGTTAATTCTGTTGATATATTTTATCATGGGCAGGTACACGAAGCTGTTAATGCACCATGGGATGGAGGTTGGATTTTTACAAAAGACAGTATGAACAATCCATGGATGAGTGTTGCCTGCGAAGGCTTTGGTGCAAGTGTTTGGTTTCCCTGTAAGGATCATTTGTCTGATGAACCGGATAATGGTGCTTCTGTAAGTTTAATTGTTCCGGATACGCTGACAGGTGTTTCTAACGGGCGGCTTCAATCAACACAAAAAAATAATGACGGCACAACCACTTATACATGGGTAGTTGTAAGCCCAATAAACAGTTACGATATTACAGCATACATCGGCAAGTATGTAAATTTTGGTGAAGAATATGATGGATTAAAGGGCAAGCTGGATGTAAACTTCTGGACACTGAATTATGATGTTGACATCGCAAAACCACACATGATAAATGAAGTAAACAGGATGCTGAAAGCATTTGAATACTGGATGGGTCCTTATCCATTTTATGAAGATGGATATAAACTGGTGCAGTCTTCTTATGCAGGTATGGAACATCAGAGTGCTGTTGCTGATGGTAATGGTTTTGTGAACGGTTATATGGGTTACGATCTTTCTAATACAGGCTGGGGATTAAACTGGGATTATATGATTGTACATGAAAGCGGGCATGAGTGGTTTGGTAATAATATTACAGCCAAAGATCTTTCTGATATGTGGGTTCACGAAGGTTTTACTGCGTACACCGAAACATTGTTTACAGAATATTATTATGGTAAAAAAGCAGGAAATGAATATGAAGTTGGCGTTAGAAGTAATATTCAAAATGTGTTCCCGGTAATTGGTTTTTATAATGTGAATGATGAGATAGATATGCGCAACCAGGATATTTACAGTAAAGGCAGCAACCTTTTACAAACCGTACGGCACGGCATGAATAATGACTCTTTATTCAGAAATATTTTAATTGGACTGAATAATACTTTTTATCATCAAACAGTAACTACTTCACAAATTGAAAATTATATCAGCAAAAAATCCGGCTTTGATTACAGCAAAGTGTTTAACCAGTATTTAAGAGCAGTTGATATACCACAAT
>JAICKT010000025.1 GCA_025927795.1 Parafilimonas sp.
AAGCGCTTCTTCTTTTGTGTGATGTTTAAAATGTTTTTCCATCACGTTCATCGCCACGGGAATTACAGGGCTTTCAGGATAACCGAGTGCTCGTAATTCTTTGGCGGATATTTTTAGTTTCATAAACCCTAAATCCCTAAAGGGACTTTTTAAGTTCGTAAATAATTTTTAGTTGCTCTCTTTATATTAGACCTAACAGGTTTCAAAAACCTGTTAGGTCTGATTCGCAACAAGCATAAACATGGCTCATAAACTCCTAATCACTCCATTTTGCGCACAACGATGAATCTGAAGCATACGAATGGTATGAAAAACAACGCACCGGTCTCGGTGAAGAGCTATTAAAGGAACTTGGAACTGCTTATCAAAAAATCGCTAACAATCCTGAATACTTACGGCTTTATTGATGAAAGAAAAGAACTCAGAGATTTTTTAATTCATCGTTTTCCTTATCTTATTGTTTACAGAATTAAAAATGATGTTGTTGAAATTATTGCAGTTCATCATGCGAAAAGAAAACCTATCAGGAAAATATAACCAGATTTATTTTGCCCTATTGCAAACTTCCCTTCATCACTTCTTTATTCTTTCCATAATCAAAACTCGCTGCATCAGAAAGCTCAAGCGAACTACCATCAAAATGACAAGTAATATATTCTGTATGCGGACTTTCAATATATCGCAAAACCAATTGTAATGTGTTATCATCTTTCCATGTATAACTGCCATCCACTTTTGCAGGATAAAGCATGCTGGTATTTTCAATTGCAGCTGCTGTTAATGATGGACCGGGTTTGTTTGTCGTTCCTTCCTGCCACTTGCCTGCTGAAAAATCAAATGTATAATCTGCGGAATTCATTTTTAATGTTACATGACATATATCATTTTTAAAACTAAAACCAATGTTTTGCAAATGCTTTTTGTTTTGTTCGATTGCATACGTTTTTCCTGAAATTGTTTGTTCCATCTTCGATGAATTCTTCGCCGGCATTGGAACAGATAACGCTTTAACCTTTTGCTGTAACAACACTAAAGTTTTTGCATCAGCATTTAATTTTCCATCATGCATTGCAGGCAATAAATATTTCCAGACAAGATTTAATTCATCCTGCATGTCTGCTGTTTCCGCAGTTATTGCAAGCACCGCATCTTTATCCGGCATTATAATCATAAACTGACCAAATGCGCCATCGCCGCGATATGCATTGTGCCTACACCGCCACATTTGATAACAATATCCCTGCTCCCAATCGCTGCTGTCTTTTTTTGATTGCGGCAAATCAGGATGCTGAATAATTTTTGCAGTGCTTGCTTCTTCCGCCCAACCTTTTGGTAAAACCTGTTTGCCATTCCACACACCATTTTGCAAATACAATTCCGCAAACTTTGCCATGTCTTCTGTCTTCACACGCAAACCCCACCCGCCTGTGTTTATGCCTTTCGTATCGGTTTCCCAATCATCGCCGTGAATGCCGAGCGGTTCAAAAAATCGTGGCTGCAAATAATCCATTACTTTTTGCCCGGTAACTTTTTGCACTATTGCCGAAAGCATATACGTGCCCAGCGAATTGTATAAAAATGTTGTTCCGGGTTCATGCAATATCGGTGTTGCCAAAAATCCTTTTACCCAATCACTATCTACAGCTGCTACTTTAAAACTTGGGTCAGGTTCCATTCCATCAGACATTATCAATACATCTTTTACTGTAAGTTCTTTTAAAAGATCGCTTACAGTATCTGGTAATTCGTTTGGAAAAAATGAAATCACTTTATCATCTAATGAAAGTTTTTTTTCAGCTAATGCGAAACCCACAGCAGTTGCTGTAAAACTTTTACTGCATGAATACAACGTATGTTTCAAATCTGCACGATATGGATTCCACCAGCCTGCTGCAATTACTTTTCCATGACGCAACAGCATGAAGCTGTGAAACTCTGTTTTGCTTTTGTTAGCGGCATCAATAAAATCAATGATGCCCTGCGATGAAACCTCTTCTGCTTCCGGTGTGCTGTGCGGTAGCGACGTTTGTGCTTTTACATTACTGAATAAAAAAAGTATAACCAGTTGAAGTAATAATATTCGCTTTACAGTTTGCATGGTAAATATTTTTTGAAAGATGATTGAAGTGATGAGTAAATATACATTCGATGTATACTTATTTATTAACTGATACCAATACTTTTTCGCTCGGCATTAATTTTTGCATTGTTGTTCTAACGATAATTTTTTCATCGCTTACCATTACTTCTGCTTCATAAAAACTTCCCCAAAAACTTATCTTTTTGATAATGCCGTTTACGCCGCTGCCTGTTTTGCTAATTTTAAAATTTTCAGGTCGTGTCATAACATCGTTTCCATTGCTTTCAATGCCGAACAACGAAGCAATGTGCGGTTTCAATAAATTGTATTTACCAAATAAACCTGCAACATATTCATCCGCCGGTTTATGATACAATGTTTGTGGTGTTCCCTTCTGCATCAACTTTCCGTTTTTTATTACCAATATTTCATCCGCCCAGGACAGTGTATCATGCGGGTCGTGCGCTGTAAGTGTACAAGTGATTTTCAAACTTTCCGTTATGTCATCCAATACCGTTTTTAATATATCAGTATGAATAGGATCAAGATTTGAAAATGGTTCATCCAACACTAACAATGTTGGTTGTTTAACAAGCAACATGCATAAAGCAATACGTTGCTTTTCCCCGCCAGATAAATAATTTGTTTTACGATGCAACAAGTGATCTATCCTGCAAATTTCAAAGAGCTGTTTTGCTGCAGCTTCATCCAATTTATTTTCAAACCATATCAATTCTTCTACGCGATAATGATTTAATAATTCATAATGCTGCGATAAATAAGCGATTTGTTTATGACCCGGCAACAATTTTTCATCCGGACCAATTACTCTTTTTTCATCAAATAAAATTGTTCCGCTGGTTGGTTGTGCATGTCCCGAAATCATTTTCAGCAATGTTGTTTTGCCTGAACCTGATTCACCGGCGATTGCGATTTTTTGTAATGCATTTTGTTCGAAACTTATATCATCAATAATTAAATTTTCATCTGTTTGTTTTGTAATATTTCTTACTTCTAATAATGCCATACTCAAAAATAATTGTAAAAGATTGGAGCAAATTAATCACTCCAATCTTATTAATTCATCTCTGCTTCTTTGGCAAATCCAACAACCGGCGTGTGCCTGAAAGCAGGTGTAATATCTCTTTCAATTCTAAACTGCGCTAAATCGTTTACCAACTTTCTTGCCCAGTTGTATTGATTTGTTGTGTGCAACAACTGGCAGTAGTTATCTGCTATTTCAATCATTCTTTTAGTATTTAAAACAACAATGCTATTATTGAAATAAACTTTCTTATCATCATGATTGAAGTAAGAATGCTGGTATGTTGAGATAATATCTGGCTTGCAGTTATCTTTTACAAACGCAAAAGCTTTTGTTATATCCATATCACCGATAAAAGTGATGCATGGAATGATATTAAATTCAAAAGTGTAAAATGCTTTTACGTCAACAAAGTGACCGCTGAATATTTGTGCATTTGTATATGTTCTTTTTAAAAATCTGAATAACATAAAATCTCCTTTTCATTTTTTCTGAATGGAGATTTATGCTTCATCTCCATTCAGACTTTTACTTTTTTCCACTTGCCTTTTTTAAAGAAAAAGTAAGCAACGATTGTGACAACCGTATTTGCAACAGGTATTGAAACGAAAGAGCCTACAGGACCAAGTTTCAATGTAACTGTGAGAATATATGCAAATGGTATTTGGAATAACCAAAAGCAAAACAGGTTAATCCATGTTGGTGTCCATGTATCGCCTGAGCCATTGAAGGCACTTGTCATCACCATACCAATTCCATAAAATATATACCCCGTTGTTATGATGCGCAGAGCTTGTACTGCTATATCATGCACCTGCATATCATTTGTAAAAAATGAAATGATGGGTGATGCGCCGGCAAGAAATATTATCGAAACCAGTCCCATAAAAATCGCATTATACTTTGCGGTTTTTAAAACAGAATCTTCTGCACGTTGCGGTTGCTTCGCACCAAGATTTTGTCCTACCAATGTTGCGGCAGCATTACTCATTCCCCACGCAGGAAGTATGAAAAATATTACCACGCGTATGGCTGTTTGATAACCTGCTGATGCAACGCTTTGTCCTGTTTCTGCAACCAGTCTGGCTAAAAAAATCCAGCTGCAAGAACCGATGATGAATTGCAATGTTGCAGGCGATGCAATATTGATCAATGATTTTATGATTGACCAATCAATATTCAAATGCCTGCGATGTATTTGAATGCTCGACTTGCCTTTAAACAAATGATACAATTGATAACATACACCAATACCACGACCAGTTGTTGTTGCCATTGCTGCACCCGTTAATCCGAATGCAGGAATTGGACCGAGACCCCGAATGAACAACGGGCAAAGAATGATGTTGCAAATATTTGCCAGCCACAAACTTTTCATTGCCATTGATGCATCACCTGCACCGCGAAAAATTCCGTTGATGAGAAAGAGCATCATAATTACAATACTTCCGCCAATATCAATTCTTGTGTACGTACTGCCTATTGAAATTGTGTTTGCATCGGCGCCCATCGCTTGCAAAATATTTGGTGCTAACATAATTCCTATTACACTTATTACAATAGTTATTGCTAATGCCAGCCATATTGATTGTACTGCTGAATGCGCTGCTTCATCTTTATTTTTTTCACCTACACGTCTTGCAACAATTGCTGTTGCAGACATACTTAATCCAAATGCAACCGAATAAATAATTGATAAAACAGATTCTGT
This sequence comes from Parafilimonas sp., assembly GCA_025927795.1. Lineage (GTDB taxonomy): Bacteria > Bacteroidota > Bacteroidia > Chitinophagales > Chitinophagaceae > Parafilimonas. The sequence continues at coordinate 4,837 of JAICKT010000025.1, forward strand.
TAATCCAACTGTTTGCACTGTATGTTCTGCGTTTGGAAGATGACCGACAAAGAACAGATCCACTAATGCAAAAACACTTTCCATGCACATTTCCAAAATCATTGGTATTGCCAGCATGATGATTGCCTTGCGCAAACTGCCTTTCGTGTAATCCATCTCAATTCCTTTGATAGATTGTACTATTAGAGAAAAAACTCCGCTTCGTTTATATGTTGATTGTTCTGTTTGCATTTTATTTCAATTTAAAAATCCGAATTATTTTATCAGAGATGAGGGGAAATAAAAAGCCCCGCTTTTGGCGAGGCTACGTAGTTAGTAACAGTTGTTGTTAGTTAACGGTATAATATGCCCCGCAATTGTTATCATCCACAGCAAAAAACAAGTTGCTGCTGATAACTAATTTATATGTGCGTGGCATTTTCACTGTAATAATTTTTGTGATACAAAACTGTGGTTATTTTTAATTGCATCAAAATTTTTTTAAGGTTTTCTTATAAATTTTTTTTGTTGATGAATGAAATCGTTTTTACGTAATCAATAAACATCCGCTGCGTTTCATTTTTAAAAATCAATTCTATCTTTTCGTTTTGCATGGCTATTTTTGCGGGGCTAAAAATTATCTATGCGACAAATTGCGTTTCGTGAAGCATTGCGTGAAGCAATGAATGAAGAGATGAGAAGAGATGAGCGGGTTTTTTTAATGGGTGAAGAAGTAGCTGAATATAACGGTGCTTATAAAGTAAGCCAGGGAATGCTGGCAGAGTTTGGTCCGAAGCGTGTGATTGACACACCGATTTCTGAATTGGGTTTTACAGGCATTGGTGTGGGCGCTGCACAAAATGGTTTGCGACCGATTGTTGAATACATGACGTGGAATTTTGCTGTGCTTGCTTTGGATTCTATTTTAAATACTGCATCAAAAATGCTGGCAATGAGTGGCGGTCAGCTTGGTTGCCCGATTGTTTTTCGCGGACCTAATGGAAGTGCAGGACAGTTAGGTGCACAACACTCAACTGCGTTTGAAAATATGTATGCAAATATTCCCGGTTTAAAAGTTGTGTCTGTATCGAATGGTTATGATGCAAAGGGTTTGCTGAAACAAGCAATTCGTTATGAAGAAGACCCGGTAATATTTATGGAAAGTGAAGTGATGTACGGTGATAAAAGTGAAGTACCTGAAGAAGAATATTACATTGAATTAGGCAAGGCTGATGTAAAAAAAGAAGGCACAGATGTAACCATTGTTTCTTTTAATAAGATGATGAAAGTTGCGCTTGCCGCTGCAAACGAATTACAAAAAGAAGATGTAAATGCTGAGGTGATTGATTTACGCACCATTCGTCCTTTGGATTGGATGACTGTTTTGGAAAGCGTAAAGAAAACAAATCGTCTTGTAATAGTTGCTGAAGAATGGCCTATGTGTGGCGTGGCAAGTGAACTTGCTTACAGAATTCAAAAAGAAGGATTTGATTATTTAGATGCACCTGTTCGTCGTATAACAAGTGCAGATGCGCCGATGCATTATGCACCTAATCTTGTTGCTGCATATCTTCCTGATGTTCCAAGAACAGTAAATCTTGTGAAGGAAGTGATGTATATGAAGAAGTAAAACCCCAACCCTAAAGGGAGTTTTATGAAAATACTTTTTATAGCTGCAGCAATTTTATTTTGTTCATCTTGTTTTGCTCAAAAAGATTCTACAAAATTTCTTACAGATACAACTATACTTGAAAACGTTACTGTAACTGCATTTGGCAGTAATGCAAAGTGGAAAGATGCACCTGCTGCTGTTGCATTAATCAATCAAAAACAATTACAGCGATTCGACAATAAAACCTTAGTTCCCATTTTAAATGCTGTTGCAGGTGTGCGAATGGAAGAAAGAAGTCCCGGCAGTTATCGCTTATCTATTCGCGGCAGTTTAATACGTTCTCCTTTTGGTGTAAGAAATATTCGTGTTTACTGGAATGATATTCCGCTTACCGATGCAGGTGGAAATACTTATTTGAATTTGGTTGACGTTAATCAACTGCAATCAATAGAAATTATTAAAGGACCAGCATCAAGCATGTATGGTGCAAATACCGGTGGTGCGTTGTTATTAAAATCGAATCCATCCATCTTCAATCAAAAAAATATTTTTAATGCCGGAATCGAAACAGGTTCGTATGGTTTATTAAACGAACAAGCTGGGTGGAATCATCATACAGAAAAATTATCTTTTAGTCTTCAGCAAAGTCATTTGCAAAATGATGGATATCGGCAACAAAGTGCATTAAGACGAGATAATATTTTGGGTGATTTAAAATGGAGCATCAATGTACATGAAGAATTATCTGCTTTATTATTTTATACCAATTTACATTATGAAACTCCCGGCGGAATAAACAAACCACAGTTTGATTCATTGCCAACACTCGCACGATTACCAACATCAACATTACCAGGCGCAATTCAGCAGCATTCAGGCGTGTACAACAAAACTGGTTTCGCAGGGTTTAGTTTAAAATCTGCATTCAGTAATTTATGGAGCAATACAACAACAATAACAGTGAACCATACTGATTTTAAAAATCCCTTCATCACCAATTATGAAAAAAGAGATGAACTGAATTATGGTGCAAGAACTGTTTTTGAAATGAATGCGCTAAAATTTAAATGGCTAAGCGGTGCGGAATGGCAACAGAATATTTCGCACATTAATAATTATGATAATAATGGCGGTGTTGCGGGAGATTTAATGTACGATGATGATGTGCATGTGCAGCAATATTTTTTATTTACGCAAGCCAATATGCAGTTTAATAAATTAACAGTTCAGGCAGGTGCAAGTTTAAACAGGCAGCAATTAAAATATAATCGTGTTTCAGATTCTGTATATAATTTTTGGCAACATCAAAACACAAAGTTTTTATTAGCACCAAGATTGAGTTTGTTATACAATATAACAAACACTGCTTCTTTATATGGAATTATTTCAAAAGGATTTTCACCGCCAACATTAGCTGAAGTAAGACCATCAACCAATCAATTTTATAATCTTCAGCCAGAATATGGATGGAATTTTGAATTGGGTATTAAAGGTTCGGCGCTTGAAAACTTTTTATCATTTGATGGATCTGTTTATGCCTTCAAATTGCGCCATGGAATTGTTGAACAAACGGATAGTACCGGTGCAGATTTTTTTGTAAACGCAGGCAACATAAAAGAAAACGGTGCTGAGCTTTGGGTGGATGCAAGAATCATTGGTAATAAAAATTCATTTATAAAAGATTTATCCATCAGCAACAGCTTTACATATCAGCCATATAAATTCAATAATTATTTATCGGGCACAAAAAATTATGCAGGCAATCGTGAAACCGGCGTTCCAAAAACAATTGATGTTGTAGCATTAGATATAAATACTGCGCCGGGAATTTATTTTAATGCGAATGCAAATTTCACATCATCTATTCCACTCACAGATGCGAATGATATTTATGCTGACAGCTATAAATTGGTGCAATTAAAGCTTGGTTATAAAAATCAATTTAAAAAAACAGTACTTGATTTTTATTTTGGCATTGATAATTTACTAAACGAAAAATATAGTTTAGGAAATGATTTGAATGCAATCGGCGGTCGCTACTTTAATGCCGCACCGCGGCGCAATTATTTTACCGGAGTGCGCATTAATTTTTAGCAGCAAACCAATGTAAAATTTTTACGATAAGAGTTTTAGTCTTTTATATCAGATTTTAAAAAAGGGAACAATTTGTTGCGGATTATTTTAAGCATATCGTTATCAATGTAGTTATTTAAAACCCAGTGATTACTGTCTTTAACAATAGTACCGCTGTACTCATTTTCAAAGTAAATGTCAAATGCAGGAACAAGTGTGTTATTAGGTGAACTGAAAGCAGGTATGGCTTCTGCTTCGTAATGCTTATTCATGTATTCAAAATCGAGCCATACAATTTGGTTTAAATTCATATGATTTAGATATTGGGCGCACAATTTCCAGAAAACTTTTTGTATGCCTACAATAAAAAGGATTATTTATTGTACAAAAAAGACGTGCTTAATTAAGGCTTGGATCATCAAATGTATCGCCCTGACTTATATCACCTGTCGTATATCCTTTCTTAAACCAGTACATGCGCTGCTCGCTGGTGCCATGTGTAAAAGCATCAGGCATTACGCGACCCTGTGATTCTTTTTGTAAACGATCGTCGCCAACAGCATTAGCAGCACTTAGTGCTTCATTAATATCACCTGCATCTAAAACATGTTTCATCTGCTGATCGTAATGCGCCCAAACACCGGCAAGAAAATCGGCTTGCAATTCTAATTTTACACTTAATTTATTATTTGCTGATTCACTCAACATATTGTGTTGCTGATCTACTTTATCAGTTATGCCTAAAAGATTTTGTACATGATGACCAACCTCATGCGCAACAACATAAGCCATTGCAAAGTCACCGTTTGAGGCACCAAAACGATCATGCAGTTCATTAAAAAATGAAAGATCTATATAAACTTTTTCATCTTCAGGACAATAAAATGGACCGGTTGCAGCACTTGCATAACCGCAGCCTGCCTGTGTTTCACCAGAAAACAAAACCAATTTAGGTTTTACATATTGCTTATGCATATTATTGAATAAAGAATCCCAAACATCTTCTGTATCTGCCAGCACAACACCAACATAATCTTTCAGTGTATCGTTAGGATTATCTGCGTAAGAATTCTGTGTTGTTTGATCGTTTTGCTGTTGCGTAACCTGGCTTGGATCGCCGCCTAAAAAATAAACAATGGCAGCAATAATTAAACCGCCAATACCACCAAATGCAACATGACCGCCAGTTATGCCACCGCCACGGCGATCTTCAATATTACCGCTTTCGCGTCTGCCTCTCCATTGCATGATTTAAATTTTATTTTGATGGAACAAATTTGTTTCCAAAAATTAAGAATGCAATTGTATCTAAGCAATCAGCCAACTAATTCAGCATACAATTTTTCAAGTTCTTCTTTTGCACTATTACATAATCCGGGATGTACGGGCGAGGTTTGAACAATCGTACTCTTTGCTGCGGTAAGCCAGCGAAAACGTGAGGCAATGGGAAGACAGGCAATCGAACCACCTTCAATATCTCCATTGCAAATAAGTTCGATTGCTTTGAGGCGCTTTTCTAATTCGTCTATTTCCAATTTATCAGAAAAATTTAAGAGACGTTCTTTATTTAAGGAGAATTTTATTTTTAAAAATTGCTCATCGGCACAATATATAATTACGCCTACATTAAGAAATTCTTCACGTTCAACACGCGGCACAACTCTTATGATTGCATATTCAAATAAGTGCTTGTCTTGCATTGTTTGCTTCGTTTATAAAAATTTCTGAGGCATTGATTCTTGAAGTTAAAAATTCGGCATATATCGTTCTTTTTGTTTCTGCAGTTTGTAAATCATTTTCTTTATTTAACCATTCATCGGGAATTATATCAACAATTGATTTTATTTTTTCTTCTGTCAGAATCTGTTTAAAAATTTCATCAACATAAAAAAGTTTTGAAGCTTGTTTTATTAAAACATGATCTTTTATTTGCTGAAAGGGTCGCTGTGCCTGTTGTTCAAAATCATCCCATGAATGATGAAAATATAGTGAAGCGCCGTGATCAATCAGCCATAATTCTTTATGCCACAAAAGCATGTTGGTATTGCGCACTGTTCTATCAACATTGGTAACAAAAGAATCAAACCAAACTATTTTTGATGCAAGTTCTTCAGTAACCTTTGTACTTACCGGATCAAAAGTAATCGCACCCGAAAGATAATGCAGCCCTAAATTTAAACCGGTACTTGCTTTTAAAAGATCCTGTATTTCTTCGTCGGGCTCTGTGCGCCCAAAAGCTTCATCAAGATTCGCAAAAACAATCTCAGGGATTTTTAATCCCAGAGCTCTTGCAATTTCGCCTGCAACCAATTCGGCAATTAATGTTTTAACACCTTGCCCCGCACCACGAAATTTTATTACATACATAAAATCATCATCCGCCTCTGCAATTGCAGGCAAAGAGCCGCCTTCGCGTAAAGGTGTTACATATCGCATTACATTTACCGTTCTTATTTCAGGCGTATTAATTTGCATCAAATAACTGTTGTAAGTTTAGAATGTAAAATTTTTATAAATGCATCATTATTCAAAAATATAATTAAGTAATTGAGCTTTTTAAGAAAGTATAAGTATGATTGAAATGATGTTTGTTATTTTGTTATTCAAATAATTTAAATGGCAAAAGCTGCAGGTAATATTTTAATAGTAGATGATGAGCGTTCTATCAGGAAAACATTAAACGAAATTCTTTCTTACGAAGGATTTAAAATTGACGAAGCCGGTGATGGTGAAGAAGGATTAAAACTTTTTTCTGATAAAGCTTATGATGTTGTTTTATGTGATATTAAAATGCCCAAAATTGATGGTCTTGAATTTTTAGTGAAGGCTGGCGAAGTAAATGCAGATGTGCCGGTAATTATGATTAGTGGGCACGGCACAATAGAAACAGCTGTAGATGCGGTAAAAAAAGGTGCATTTGATTATGTTTCAAAACCGCCGGACTTAAATCGGTTGCTAATTACTATACGCAATGCTATAGATAAAAATTCTTTAAGTACTGAAGCAAAAACACTGAAGAAAAAAATAAATCGCGTTCAGCAAATGATTGGCGACAGTGATGTTATGCAGAAAATTAAAGAAACAATTGAAAAAGTTGCGCCAACTGATGCACGTGTTTTAATTACCGGTGAAAATGGTGTGGGAAAAGAATTAGTAGCAAGATGGTTGCACACAAAAAGTAAGCGTGCAGAACAAAGTTTGGTTGAAGTGAATTGCGCTGCTATTCCATCTGAATTAATAGAGAGCGAATTGTTTGGTCATGAAAAAGGTTCTTTTACATCAGCCATAAAACAACGCATTGGCAAATTTGAACTGGCAAATGGCGGAACGCTTTTTTTAGATGAAGTAGGAGATATGAGCCTGAATGCGCAGGCAAAAGTTTTGCGTGCATTACAGGAAGGAAAAATAACCCGCGTTGGCGGAGATAAAGAAATAAATGTTGATGTAAGAGTAATTGCTGCCACCAATAAGAATTTGCTGAAAGAAGTTGAAGAAAAAACTTTCCGGCTTGATTTATATCATCGTTTAAATGTAATTCTGATTCATGTGCCTTCTTTAAATGAACGAAGAGAAGATATTCCTTTGTTAATAGATAAATTTTTGGAAGACATTGCTGAAGACTATGGTCAGGCAAAAAAGACAATAGATAAAAAAGCGGTTGAAGCCTTACAACGTCATAGCTGGACGGGCAATATTCGGGAGCTGAGAAATGTAGTAGAAAGACTGGTAATACTTTCCGGCAAAATCATCAGCGAAACAGATATTGCAAATTATGTTTTGATATAATGAGTTAAAAAAATCTCAACCAAATAATATTTAAGTTTTACTTTAAAACGCAAACATGAGTAAGTTTTGAACTTGATATTTATACATTGAAATTTATTTGAGATTTGTTTTTATTTTTTGGATTTCTGAAAGTGAATACAAAAAAAACAGTAATCATTATTGCAGGTCCCACTGCATCTGGTAAAACGGCTTTATCGTTACAATTAGCCAAACATTTTAATACAGAAATTATTTCTGCCGATTCAAGGCAATGCTTCAAAGAGTTAAACATCGGTGTTGCAAAACCAACTGAACAGGAACTGCAATTCATCAAGCATCATTTTGTTAATTCTCATTCTATTCATGACAATGTGAATGCTCAGGTTTTTGAGCAGTATGCATTAAAAGCTGCTGAAGAAATTTTTAAAAAGAGTGATGTTGCAATAATGGTTGGCGGAACAGGTATGTATATAAAAGCATTTTGCGAAGGGCTTGATGAAATACCTGGCGTTGACATTTCCATTCGTAACAGCATAAAAAAAAATTATGAAGAAAACGGTTTAAATTGGTTACAGCAGGAAGTTAAAAAGAATGATTCTGAATTTTGGAAACGGTGTGAACAGAAAAACCCGCAACGATTAATGCGTGCTTTGGAAGTGTTTTTATCAACAGGTCAATCAATAACAACATTTAGGGAAAAAACAAAACTTACACGCTCTTTTCATGTTATAAAGTTTGGTGTTGATTTACCAAAGGAACAATTACATGCTAATATTGAAAAACGTGCAGATGAAATGATTGAAGCTGGTTTGGTTGAGGAAGTAAAATCATTATATCCTTATAAAAATATAAATGCTTTGCAAACCGTAGGGTATAAAGAAATCTTTAATTATCTCGATGGGTTTTACAACATGGATGAAGCAGTAAAAAAAATAAAAGCAAGCACAAAACAATATGCAAAAAGGCAGCTAACCTGGTTCAAAAAAGAGAAAGGAATTGCATGGGTACCTTCTGAATTTTTCAAATCAAAGAATGCTATGCAACAGCTTAAATTGCGCATAAATAAGTGAACACTTTTAAATAACACATTAAGATGTGTTTCAATTACACATTAAAATTTTTTTGGAATTTTTTGTATGTGTATGCAATGAATTGTTAATTTTAGCTGTCCTTATTATATTATTTATCACCTCTTTATTATTACTTATGAGACAAAAAATCGATTGCATTTTATTGCGCGTATGCGTAGTACTTCTTTTTGTATTTACAAGTTTTGGCGTTTTTGCACAAAAAACTGTTACTGGAAAAGTTACCAGTACTAAAGACAATCTTCCATTAGTATCGGCGACTGTAACAGTTAAAGGAAGTACAGTGGCAACCTTAACTGATGCTAATGGAAATTTTAAATTAACGCTTCCTGCGGGCAAAACAACTTTGGTTGTAAGTTCAATAGGTTATGCTAATGCAGAAGTAGATGCCTCATCAGGCACCGTAAATGTATCACTTACGGAAAGCACCTCATCACTTGACGAAATTGTAGTTACCGGGTATACTACTCAAAAGAAAAAGGATATCACAGGGTCTGTAGCTACAGTTAATGTTAACGACGCAAAAAAAATACCTGCTACCAGTTCTGAGCAATTACTGCAAGGTCAGGCATCTGGTGTAACCGTCATTAATTCGGGTGCCCCAGGGGCGGCAAGTACTGTATTTGTACGTGGCATTTCCAATTTTGGTCACACTCAACCTTTATATGTTATAGATGGGGTTCAGGTAAGCGATATGTCAACACTTAATCCTAATGATATTGAAAGTATTAGCGTATTAAAAGATGCAGGAGCGGCAGCTATTTATGGTATTTCTGGTGGTAATGGCGTTATTGTAATCACAACAAAAAAAGGCAGACCCGGTCGCGCTACAATAAGTTATGACGCTTATTTTGGTACTCAGCGCCCATTACAAGGTAATGTATGGAATCTTATGAGCCCCGCTCAACAATCTGAGGTAGCATTCAGAGCCAATGATGTGGCTACTGAAGCTTTGTATCCAGGCGGTCCGGGAAAAGTCCCAACTTACGGTTATCATGGTAGCAGTGCAGTACCAACTTTTAGTGATGCCGGGGTAACCAACGACAATGGAGTATTGCAATATTATAAATTCGATTTTAATCACCCTGAAAATGACTTTCTGATACAGAAATTTGCTACAGGATCAGGAACTGATTGGTTTCATGAAGTTTTTAAGCCTGCTTTCGAACAGCAGCAAACTCTTACAGCAAGTGGCGGCGGGGAAAGAAGTACCTATTTATTTTCAGTAAATTATCTTAATCAACAGGGAACCTTGCTTAATAATTATGAAAAAAGATACCAAATACGATTAAATACAAATTTCAATGTCAAAGATCACATTCGGATAGGGGAGAATATGTATGCGACATACAGGGAAAATAATGGAGGTTACAATGGCACTCAACAGAACGAAGGAGGTTCAATAGCTTATACTTTCCGTGAAATGCCAATTATACCGGTTTTTGATATTGCAGGAAATTTTGGCGGCGGTTATGATGGTCCTAAGGGCGAACCATTAGGTAATGGTAGTAATCCTTATGCCATTCTTTCAAGGCAGGCGAATGACCGAGCACGTTTTGTTTTAGTTCAGGGAAATGTATTTGCTGAAGCAGATATTGCGCAACATTTTACTGTACATACGGGTCTTGGGTTTAACTTATATAACCAATACTATTATAATTATGGCTTTAATCCTTATGAAGACTATGAAAGTCATAATGGTCCAAATAGCGATCTGGAAGACGATCAAATATCATGGAATTATAATTTCACAAACACCATAGTTTATAAACAAAACTTTGGAAAACATAATATACAGGTGTTGGGAGGATTTGAGGCGAAACAAACTGGTGGCAGAGAAGTTCAGGCATCAGCGCAAGGCTTTTTCTCAATGAACCCTAATTATGTTCAGCTTCAATTTGGAACACCTGTTAATGCTCCGGCTAGTTATATATATCAACCTACCTCTACTTTATCCTTTTTCGGAAGACTGGATTATACTTTTAATGATAAATATATTCTTGGCGCTACCATACGCAGGGATGGCTACTCCATTTTTTACCCTGGCGATACTTCAATCGGGAATCAACAATGGGGCACTTTCCCTTCAGTTTCTCTCGGATGGCGCATTTCCCAGGAAGGGTTTCTTAAAAATGTTAGCTGGTTAAATAATCTTATGATAAGGGGAAGTTATGGCGAAGCTGGGAATAATGGTAATATAAGCGGACCTAATGCCTACACACTCTTTGGCTCTGGTACAGGAAGATCTTATTATGGAATAGGAGGAGGAATCAGTTCAATAACCCAGGGATTTTATCAATCTCAAATTGGCAACCCCTTTGTATCTTGGGAAACAGACAAAATTACCAATATTGGTTTAGATGCTAATTTGTTTAATCATTTAGACTTTACGGTTGAATGGTACAAAAAAACTATCAGTGGTTTATTATTTCCTTTACCACTTCCTTCTACAGTTGGCGGAGCAGATGTGCCTGTTATTAATGTGGGTGACGTTCAAAATACAGGTATTGATGCATCTGCAACCTATCATGGAAAAATAGGGAAGGATTTTTCATTTAATATCACAGGAAACCTTACCACTTATAATAGTAAAATCACCAGCATACCAAGTCCAGGTTATTTCGATTTTGGATACTCACGTGATCTTGATATAGTAAGAAATGAAGTAGGTCACCCTATTGGTGAATTTTTTGGTTATCAGGTAGTAGGGCTTTATCAATCTGATGAAGAAGCAGCTAAAGGACCAACCTATAAAGGAGCTGCAGCAGGTTCATTTAAATATGCAAATACAAACGGAGATTCAGTTATTAATGCAGATGACAGAACATGGATTGGTAATCCAAATCCTAAATTTACTTATGGTTTAAACATAAGCGCGAACTACAAAGCTTTTGATTTCTCCCTGGTATTATACGGCTCCCAGGGTAATAAAGATTATAATTATGTAAAGTATTGGACTGATTTTTATAGCACCTTCCAGGGTGGCAAAAGTCTTGACCTCTATAATAGAGCAGCTATAGTTCAGAACGGCAAAGTAACAAATCCTGATGCTATTTTGCCACCAGCTTCATTTGCACAAGCCATGGGGTCAAGCACAACGAGCTCGTTTTATGTTGAAGATGGTTCTTTCTTAAAATGCCGTGTTGTACAGCTCGGTTACACCTTTGATCCTACATTGTTGAAAAGGGTTGGTATAGATAAATTGCATTTGTATATACAAGGCACTAATTTATTTACAATTACCAAATATTCGGGGTTGGATCCGGAATTAGTACCGTCTTTGTCAAATAATGGTGGTGGCAACAATCAAAGTGCTGCATTTGGTATTGATTACGGAGCTTATCCAAATAATCAAAAGCAATATATTGTGGGTGTAAACCTGACATTTTAATAATAATATCAAAAAATCGTTATGAAAATAATATTAAGAAAAAATCTTAGAATTCCTATTCTCTGTGCACTTGGTTGTTTAATGTTTATATATTCTTGCAAGAAATATTTAGACAAAGAGCCTACCGGTTCATTAAGCGGTAGTGTACTTGCCAGCAAAAGTGGCTTAGATGGATTATTAATAGGTGCCTATTCAATGCTTGATGGATATGCAACAACAACCACATCTTGGGAATCGGGGATTGATAACTGGATTTGGGGCGGTGTTGCTGCAGATGATGCGTATAAAGGCTCAAATACAACTGACCAGCCGGATGCCGTACCAATTGAAAACCATACTATAGAGCCTTCAAATTCATATCTTTCAGATAAGTGGAAAGCTTTTTATGATGGCGTTCAACGTGCAAATGATGTGATTAGAGAAGTACCTTTAATCACGGATGGTTCTGTAACGCCGGAATACGGTGCTGAAGCGATTGCTGAAGCAAGATTTTTACGTGGCGTTTTCCATCTCGAACTTGCAAAATTATGGAGAAATGTGCCTTACGTAAGTGACTCTGTAACTTATGCTGCCGGTAATTATAATGTCGGAAATCCCGGGCCGATATGGGATAAAATAGAAGATGATTTTAAGGCCGCAATGGATGTCTTGCCTAAAACCCAATCCGAAGTTGGCCGTGCGAATTATTATGCTGCTGAAGCTTTGTTGGCCAAAACGTATATGTTTGATCATAAGTATTTGCAAGCTCTTCCTCTTTTAACTGATCTGATTACTAATGGTGTAACTTCTCATGGCGATAAATATGCTTTAGGACCTTTCGAAGATAATTTTGATCCATCTAAAAGAAACAGCCCAGAGGCGGTTTTTCAGGTGCAAATGACATCTAACGATGGTTCTGGAGGTCAGAATGGTAATGAGGGGGAAATTTTAAATTTTGCTGCAAACCCTATCACTTCCTGCTGTGGTTTTTACCAGCCATCTTATTCTCTTGCTAACGCTTATAAAGTGGACGCAAACGGTTTGCCTATGTTAGGCAGAACTACTGTTAATATAGCTGTTTATAATTCAGATAATGTTACAACGCATACAGTAAGTGCTAGTTTGCCTAATTACGATTTAGTAAATCTTAAAAACGATCACGGTTTAACTGCCACTCAGTCATTCACTCCTCCGACAGATGCTCTGGACCCGCGCATAGACTGGACTTTGGGCAGAAGAGGTATTCCTTATTTGGATTGGGGTATATGCGGTGGTGAAGCATGGTCACGCGGTGACATTGTTCCATACAATCCAATTAAGAATGCTTTTTGGGCTGCTGCAACATCAACTTACTCTAGTGGTCAGGGCTGGGCACCAAATCAAGATGCGGCGAATAATTATAATTTGGTTCGTTTTGCAGACGTAATATTATGGCGTGCAGAGTGTGAAGTAGAAGCTGGTGATGCTATAAGTATGCAGAAAGCAGAAGATGATGTGAACATGGTAAGAAACAGAATGGCTGCACATCCGCAATATTGGGTACATACTTACGTAGATGATAGCAAACCACAAGGCGGCTTTACAAATACGCCCGCTGCTAATTATAAGATTGGTTTGTATGGTGCTGCAGGAGGGCACGCTTCTACAGGTTTTGTAGCCAATGGGCAAGAATATGCTCGCCAGGCAGTTTATATGGAAAGACAATTAGAATTAGCAATGGAAGGACATCGTTTCTTTGATTTACAACGTTGGGATGGTCTTTATGGTGGCCCGGAACCTAAAGGTTATATGGCAGATGTTTTGAATAATTATATTAAGGCTGATACAAGAATATCTAATCCTGTTTTGAATTCTCATTCATTCACTGCTAATAGAAATGAACTATATCCGGTACCTCAAGGTCAAATTGATATTGAAGGCGGTGCTTTAGTGCAAAATCCGGGTTATTAATTGAAAATTAAATAATAAAAAAGGTGGTAAATAATTGCCACCTTTTTTTATGCTTAGTATTGCTGAAAGTTTGGATTGCGCTTTAAATGTTTTCTTCTTTTCGCAACAATAAACTTTAATATTTTTTGTTAATGAAAAAATTTTGCGTACCATGCCTGTTCATTATTACAGCATCAGTTTTCTTTATTTCCTGTAATCATATTCAAAAGAATAAATCGCATCAGAAAACTTCAAATGCAAGTATTAGGGCGGGAAAAAAATTAGCTGTTCAATATTGCGGCTCCTGTCACCAGTTACCAAATCCATCTTTACTTGATGCTAAAAGTTGGGAAGACGGTGTGCTGCCTGAAATGGGACCAAGACTTGGCATTTTCTATTACTTTCAACGATATCCTTCATTAAAAAATGATTTAAACGTTGATAAAAATTATTATCCATCTCAGCCTGTTCTTTCTTATAAACAATGGAAGAATATTTTAGATTATTATACTGCAGCTTCACCTGATTCTTTACTGCCAGCAAAAAAGAATCCACCCATTCAGGTTAGTAATATGCTTTTTCAGCCGCTGCAACCCGCATTTAAATACAATATACCTGCTGCAACCTTTGTAAAAATTCAACCGGATCATCAACTGATGATGTGCGATGCGATTACAAAAAAATTATTTGTCTTTAACCAGGCTTTGCAATTAACCGATTCAATAAACACAAACGGTTCGGTAACAGATGTGCTTAAAAATTATGATACACTTACAATTTGTAATACAGGAATATTAAATCCGAACAATGGCAAATTCGGCTCGGTATATAAAATTGTTACAGGTAATAAGTTGCACGCAGATACTCTATCCAAAAATTTAATGCGGCCGGTACAAATTACAAAAGCAGATTTAAATAAAGATGGAAGGGACGATTATGTTGTGTGCGAGTTTGGAAATTTAGCCGGTGCCTTATCATGGCTTGAAAATAAAGGTAATAATTTATATCAATACCATGTGCTGCGTGCCACACCCGGTGCTGTGCGAACTTGTGTTACTGATTACAATCATGATGGATTACCTGATATATGGGCGTTGTTTGCACAAGGTGATGAAAGTATTTTCTTATTTACAAACAAAGGCAATAGGAATTTTGATGCAAAAGAAGTTTTACGCTTTCCACCATCTTATGGTTCATCATCATTTGAATTGGATGATTTTAATAAAGATGGTTTTCCTGATATTCTTTATACCTGCGGTGATAATGCAGATTTCTCTCATGTATTAAAGCCTTATCATGGGGTTTATATTTTTCTTAACGATGGCAAAAATAATTTTAAACAGAAATATTTTTACCCTATTAATGGCTGTTATAAAGCTATCGCAAGAGATTTTGACAATGACGGGGATTTAGATATTGCCACTATTTCTTTTTTTGCTGACTATGCGCACCAGCCCGAAGAAGGATTTGTTTATTTTAGAAATGAGAGTGATTTTAAATTTCAACCTTATAGCTTACCGGCAGGAAAAAACGGGAGATGGCTTATAATGGATGCAGGTGATTTTGATGGCGATGGAAAAATTGATTTGATGCTTGGGAACTTTTCCGTAGCTGCTCAGATAATGAAATCATCTGTTGATTGGACAAAGCAACCACCATTTTTAATTCTGAAAAATATTCAATAAATCAATGGGTTTGAGGCTTTAAAAAATCGCACACTAATAGATTAATATTAACTAACCTGCATACAATAAAAATATTGCCTGCTGCTTATTTAAATCGGGTTTCTTATTTTTCCAGTCTTTTATTTTTTTTGTTTGGATTGATTCGTTTGCTGATGTTATATCAACACCGATACAAAGTAAAGTTTCCGAATGAGCAGTAATTAAAAGATCATTCAACAATTGGTTATTTCTATAAGGTGTTTCAATAAAAATTTGTGTGCATTTTTTTTTATGTGATTCATTTTCCAGTTCAGCAATTTTCTTTTTTCTTTCATGCGCATCTACAGGTAAATAACCAACAAACTGAAAACATTGCCCGTTCATTCCGCTTGCCATCAATGCGAGAAGGATGGAATTTGGACCAACAAGCGGAATAACTTTCGCATTGTTTTGTTGGGCAATATGTATTAAAATTTGTCCAGGGTCTGCAATGCCGGGGCAACCAGCTTCACTCATAATACCGATTGTTTTTTCAGCTTTAATATCTTTCAAAAAAGTTTGCTGCATTTCATGTTCTGATTTATGAATTGCATGCCATATATAATTATCAATAACAATTTCCTTATTCATCTTTTTTAAAAACCTGCGCGCAGTGCGTTCATTTTCTACATAAAATACAGAACATTTTTTAACTGCATCAATTATATAAGAAGGCATGCATTGCAGTGCAGCTTCATCATCATACAAAAAAACCGGAATAAGATAAATTACTGCGGCCATCAGATATTTGTTTGTGCGATCATTACTTCTTTTATATCATGCAAACTTAAAGTGGCAGCTACAACCGCATAAGCCGGCGCAAGAACCCACCCGATAACCGGCAGAATATGCATCACATAAAAT
>JAICKT010000012.1 GCA_025927795.1 Parafilimonas sp.
ATGATAGTTGATTATTGTTATCAGCAGGTAGGTGCAGTAAAACAGGTATTTAATACATACGAACCATTGGTTGGGCAAAGCTCAAACTATTTAATGCCCGGTCAGGAACTTACTATTACTGCCGGCATCGGTGCGTATAATAATAGCCCTGAAACAAAACCAAAAGTTTCTATAGATGGTGTTCCTGTTGGCTTAAATGCAAATGGTGTCGCTGAATATAAAACCACAGTAGGTGGTACAGGTTCGTATACGAAGAATGTTGTTGTGTCTTATTTTAATCAATCAACCGGCAAACAAGAACAAACAAGCTATCAATTAACTTATTCGGTTGGTTCTCCAACAGGTGCCAGCGTAAGTGCAGATGCAGTAAAAGTTTTTTATGTTGGATTAGATAATCCAATTTCAGTAAGTGGCGGTAATGTGGGTGACGAAAAAGTTTCTGTGAGTATGACAAATGGGTCATTATCAAAAACTGCTCCTGGTAAATATATTGTGCGACCTGGAAGAGCAGGTACGCCTGCAGTTGTAACAGTAATTGCAGATGGCAAGCCAAGCACATTTGAATTTAAAGTGAAGGATGTTCCAGATCCAGTGGCTAAAGTTGGTGTAAATAAAGGCGGGCGTATGCCAGTTAATGATTTTAAAGCGCAGTTTGGTGTGCGTGCTGATCTTGAAAACTTTGTATTTGAAGGTGTGCGGTTTAATGTTACCGGCTACACGATTGTTTTAACAGGCACAGGGTTTCCAGTGTTACAATTTCGCCAGGTAAAAGGCGCTTCATTTGATCCGGTTAGGGATTTGATTGAAAAAACAAAACCCGGAACTTCGGTAACAATTGACGAAATAAATGTAGTGGGGCCAGGTGGAACAAGAAAATTACCACCAATCATTTTCAATTTGTATTAATAATTAATTGATATGCGGTTAAGATATTTTAAATTTTTTGCAGCAGTTTTATTACTGACAAGTTTTATTAATGCTGATGCACAACGTCCTGTAAAAAGAAGAACAACTGGTTCTGCCTATGGCAATAATAATAACACCCAGCAAAAACCAGCACAAAATAATTCGGGTTATGGAAATGTTGATACTACAGGAAATCCCGCCGGAAATTCTTCTTATGGTAATACCACTAATCAACCCACTGCAATAGATACAACTTTACCAGTAACTGTTGTAAAAAGCAGTGGCAACGGATTGTTAGATACAGTTAAAATGTCTTTGCGTAACGACGGCGCAGTACAAAAAAATCTTGTTCAGGACAGAACACCCTTAGCCTATGAGGATATACGTGAAGATGATGCTGTTTTTAAGGTAAGAGTGTGGAGAGAAATTGATACACGAGAAAAAATTAATTTGCCTTTTAGATATGCCGCTGTAGAAGACAATGGCAGCCAGCGCTTTATTTCTATTCTGTTGAAAGCAATTAAAGATGGTGATGTTACTGCCTTTAGTGGTGATGATGATCGCTTTACTACGCCAATAACTGCGGAAGATGCGGCAAATGCTTTTGGTGGTGGTTCGGATACATCTAAAGTGTATGACTCAGATGGTAATGTTGTAGGTTACCAGGTTAGAGCTAAAGCAGTAGATCCTGATTCTATTTATAAATTTCAGATTAAAGAAGAATGGATCTTTGACAAAGAAAGCAGCCGCATGTTTGTAAGAATTATAGGTATTGCACCCGTAATTCCATACAGGCTTTCAACAGGCGATATTGTTGCTAATAGTGAAAGACCCGTTTGGTGGGTTTATTATCCTGACCTGCGCCCGATATTAGCGAAATATGAAGTATATAACCCTAAGAATATGGGTTCCCAAATGACTTGGGAAGAACTTTTTGAGAGTAGAATGTTCAGCAGTTATATAGTTAAATCAACCATAGATAATCCCTTTGATATTCCTCTTTCACAGGTCTATCCAAATAATACCTTGTTCCGTTTACTTCAAGGTGAAAAGATTAAGGATAAAATATTTAATTACGAACAATCTCTCTGGAGTTATTAATGGTTTTTGAAATAACGTGTTATAAATTTATAAATAAAGCACAAAAAACTTGTTGCAGCAAAACAGGTTGCATACCTTTGTAATGGTTTTTCATAGGATATTGGATTTTAAAACGGGGCAGGATTTTCATCCAAGCCCCCTTTTTTTTTATCAAGATACTCCAGTAAAACCTTTGCTTTTGAATTGCCAATTACCGCTGAAAGTTCTTCAAAAGATGTTTCTTTTATTTTTTTTACAGATTTGAATTTCTGTAATAGTATTGTTGCTGTTTTTTCACCAATACCCTGCACACTTTCTAATTCATTTTTAAATGTTCCTCTAGAACGTTTGTTGCGGTGAAATGTAATTCCAAACCTGTGTACTTCATCTCTTATTCTCCTTATTAAATTAAGTCCTTCACTGTTCCATGAAAGTTTTATTGATTCTTTATCACCCGGAAAAAAAATTTCTTCTTCATTTTTAGCGAGACCAACAACAGTTATTTTTCCATTAAGATTTAAAGTTTCAATACTCTCCATAGCAGCACTTAGTTGTCCTTTTCCTCCATCAATAATTACAAGTTGCGGTAAAGGCGATTCTTCGTTTATAAGGCGTTTATATCTTCTGTAAACTACTTCTTTCATAGTGGCAAAATCGTTTATACCGGTTACTGTTTTTACATTAAAATGGCGATAATCTTTTTTGCTTGGCAAACCATTTTTAAAACATACCATAGCAGAAACCGGGTAACTGCCCTGGAAATTTGAATTGTCAATGCATTCAATATGTACAGGTAATTCCTGTAATTCAAGCTGCTGCTGTAATTCAGTTAAAACATTTTGCTGCGCTTCATTACTTTGAGAAAGATGTAAAAGTTTTTGTCGTTTTAATTCTTCTTTAAAATGTGTTGCATTCTTTTTAGAAAGCTCAAGCAGTTTTAGCTTATCGCCACCTTTCGGAACTGTAATTACAACATCACGTTCAGGATAATCAATTGAAATTGCAACTACAATTTCTTTTGCTGTGCTGTTAAAAGTTTCTCTTATCTGAGCAATGGCGAATACTAAAGTTTCTGCTTCTGTTTCTTCGAGATTCGTTTGTAATTCTACCGTATGTGTTTGAATAATGGTACCATTTTCAATCATTAAATAATTTACAAAAGCAATATCATTTTCTTTTACAATTGAGAATACATCAAGATTATGCAGATGTCTGCTTGCTACAACAGAACGAGATTGATATTGCTCAAGATGCTCAATTTTTTTTCTTATTAATTCTGCTTTTTCAAAAACCAGGTTCGTTGCATAATCGTTCATCATTGTTTTGTAGCGTGAGATTATGGGTGATAAATTCCCTTTCAGCATTTGGCGTACCTGCATTAATCCTTCTTTATAATCTTCTTCAGATTGAAATGCTTCACACGGCCCCTTGCAATTACCCAAATGGTATTCAAGACAAACCTTAAATTTTTTTCTTTCTATGTTTTGCTTTGTTAAATTAAGCTTACACGTTCTTAGTGGAATATACTGTCTTATAAAACTTATTAGCTCGCGAACTTTTCCTGCAGATGTAAAAGGGCCTAAATATTCTGAACCATCATTGATTTTTTTTCGTGTAAGAAAAATGCGTGGAAAAGGTTCTTTTTTAATAATAATGAATGGGTAAGATTTATCATCTTTAAGATTGATATTAAATCTTGGCTGGAATTCTTTGATTAATGAATTTTCTAAAAGAAACGCATCCTGTTCAGAATTTACAATAGTAAAATCTATATGATGAATGCGCTGAACAAGCTCATGCGTTTTATAACTGGTAAATGTTTTTGTAAAATAAGAACTAACTCGTTTTCTTAAATTTTTTGCTTTGCCAACATATAACAGTGTTCCTTGCTCATCAAAATATTTATAAATACCCGGTTCATGCGGAATTGATAATGCATTAGATTGAAATTCTGCTGAAGTCATACTTTGCAAAAGTAATTTTTAGCAATGCATTTTTTTGCAAGCAATAAATTAAAACGCTAAAAAGAAAGTTTATCTGAGCTGTTTAACTACACCGATTTTTAATCCGTAGTTAATAAGGTATTCACGGTTAGGATATTTATCAACCAAAGAAGGTAATAATTGATAGCGTACCTGCGGCCCAAGTTGCCAGCGATAACTGCCGGTAGTATATCCAAAATAACTTTCAAGATTTGCATTTACATTCCAGTTACGAACATAAGCGGAACCATCAGTATAATTTTTATAATTAGAAGATATTATAAGCGGTTGTTTATCGAATGTATAAGTTGGTTGCAAAGAACCTGCCAGCCCCCAACTCAGTTTATTATTTGTCCATGCCATCCAATCAATACCAAGCGGCATTGAAATTTGATAATAGCGGTTTTTAATAGTAAGCGGCTTACTACCTGCAATGCTTCTTAAACTTGATACTGTATTTATAGTGCTTGAAAATTTGCCTTCATCTAAAGTAAGAACAACGGGTTCATCTTTATAAAGAAAAGCATCTATTTCATACTGACTTATATTAAACTGAAAACCTCCGGTTAAAGTAAATTTTTTATTAAGCTGATAACCTAATCCAAGACCTGTTTCATAACCAACGGCAGGATTTTGATGTATTGCCTGCGAAGGTTTAACCTTGTTTGATTGTAATGAAACTGTATTAACCTCCTGCGGCGTGTTTTGTTTCTGCTCTTTAAGATGACGGTAACTTACAGAAGGTGTAACATAAAAACGAAAATCGAACCGGCTTGAATTTTTACCCAATTGTTCCAAAGCCTGTGGAAATAATTCTGTGCGTTCAGGCGCAACTTTAAAATCAAGATCAAAATTATTATGTGTATCATTATTTCTTTTCCATTGAAAAAATGCTACTCCACCGCCTGTGTTTTGCGAAGGCTGAGCATTTAAAATACTTCTTAATCTTGATGCAACATCAAAGAAATAATAATTGATGTTATTTAAAGTTGATGATGCAATTACATTTTTATTTTGTGATATTGCTGCAGCTTTTTGCGTAAAAGTTTTTTCCGACGAGACTGTCGCATTTGAAGCAGCAGTTGCATTTGAGGTAGCAGTTAAATTAGTTTCATTTGCATCTGCAGGTTCAGCCAACTGTTTCTTTACTGCATTATCAATTTGTAATTTTTCGACCGCAGCAATTATAGTGTTTGATGTTAACTGGTCAACAGAATAATGTTCATCCGTTACACCAGCCTGTATATTTGTTACGTTCGGTTTATTTTTTTCACTGGTAATATTTGCAGGGCTTTGTAATGAGAAATGAAAGTTTGCAGTAGCAGTATCAGGCACAGGTTTGTTTAACACTGTACCAATAACAAGTGCGGAAATAGTTAATACTGCAAACACAGAAAGCGCCGGCCATTTTTTGGGTGTGTGAATTTTTTTACGAATATTTTTCCATACATGATCTGAAGGATACATTCTGTGATCGCCAGCCTGCTCTTTCAGATATTTTTCAAAATTGTCTGTATGGTTTCTTTCGTTCATCTAAGGTTTTATTGTAACTATTGTATTGCAGCGTTCCAGGTAAATACTTCTCCGGGTTTTTCAATAATTTTCTTTTTAATTAATATCGCTTCAAGCATTGTTTTAGCTCTTGTATATTGGCTGCGGCTCGTGCTTTCTTCTATTTCAAGCATTACTGCAATCTCTTTATGACTATAACCATCAATTGCATAAAGATTTAAAACTGTTCTGTAACCTACAGGTAATAAACGAATACACTCAATTACCTGCCTTGCAAACATTATTGATGGTATTGTTTCTTCTTTAATCCGAACATTTGATACATATGCCAGGTCAAGACTTTCATTAAACTTTTTATGCTTCTTCAAAAAATTTATACAGGTATGAACAATTATTCTTCTTATCCAACCCTCAAAAGAACCCGAGTTACGAAAGGAATGTATTTGAGTGAATACTCTTATAAATCCTTCCTGCAACATGTCTTCTGCATCTTCGCGGTTTTGTGCGAAACGATAACAAACCGATAGCATTTTAGGGCTGTACCTGTTGTACAACTCCCGCTGTGCCACAGGGTCATTATTTAAGCAGCCGGCTAAGATTGTTTGTTCCGTCATGCGGGTAATTGAATTACCCACCAAGTTAGACAAAATTTAAATTCAAAATGCTGCAAATCAAAAATTGTCGTGTCTTTAGTGAGTATGAATAGATTTTATTTCGATTTTTTAGGCAGGTACTTTAGATGCATATTTTCTTTCTCCGATTTGTTGCCGCCACATGGCATAATACAAACCCTTTTCTGCAAGCAATTCATCATGTGTACCGGTTTCAATAATTTTTCCTTTTTCCAAAACATAAATTCTATCGGCATGCATTATCGTACTTAATCGATGCGCAATTAAAACAGTTATCTGTTCGCGCATTTCAGAGATTTGTTTTATGGTTGATGTTATTTCTTCTTCAGTTATAGAATCAAGTGAAGATGTGGCTTCATCAAATATTAATAAATGCGGACGACGTAATAATGAACGTGCAATACTTAAACGTTGCTTTTCACCACCACTTAATTTTAAGCCACCTTCACCAATTACAGTTTGAAGTCCTTTGTCTGCTCTTTCTAATAAAGTTTGGCAACTTGATTTATACAATGCATCAAGCAAATCTTCTTCTGATGCTTCAGGATTTACAAACAAAAGATTTTCTTTAATGGTACCTGCAAACAGTTGTGTATCCTGTGTAACAAAACCAATTTGCGTTCTCAGTTCTTCAAGCGAAATATCGCTGCTGTCAATTTCATTGTAAAATACTTTACCTGTTAACGGATGATATAAGCCAACAAGCAATTTTACCAATGTGCTTTTACCCGAACCTGATGGCCCTACAAACGCAATAGTTTCTCCTTGTTCAACACTAAAATTAATATTATCAAGCGCTTTAAATTGTGCTGTTAAATGTTTAAATGAAACATGCTGAAAGCGAAGGTCTTTAACTACACCAAGCGGCGCCGGATGTACAGGTTGCACTTCCGGAGCTTTTTTCATTACTGCATCAAAATTAATAAGTGATGCTTCTGCTTCACGATAAGACATAATTATATTACCTATTTCCTGCAACGGGCCAAAAATAAAAAACGAGTAGAAGGTTAAAGTCATCACTTGTCCAGGTGTTAATTTTCCCTGGAATACAAGCCACAAAAGTGTAAACATAATTACCTGTCTTAAAAAGTTTACAAATGTGCCTTGTATAAAACTTAAGGTTCGTATACTTTTTACTTTTCTTAATTCAAGACCAAGTATTTTATATGTATTGCTGTTAAGCCTTTTTATTTCCTGTTCTGTTAAACCGAGACTTTTTACCAACTCAATATTTCTTAAAGACTCTGTTGTAGTACCTGCAAGTACATTGGTTTCTTTTACAATATTTTTTTGTATGATTTTAATTTTCTTGCTTAGAAAACTTGTAAGTAATGATAACAATATAATACCTACAACATATATAGGCATTATCATCCAGTTAAGGCTGAACGCATAAACGCTAACGAAAATAATTCCTACAACGGTGCTAAAAAGCACATTAATAAAAGCGATAATAAATTTTTCTGTATCAACCCGCACTTTGGTAAGAATAGAAAGTGTTTCACCGCTTCGCTGATCTTCAAAATCCTGGTAAGGCATTTTCATGGAATGCTTCAAACCATCAGTAAAAATTTTCGCACCGAATTTTTGTACAATAACATTTGTAAAATAATCCTGGAAAGCTTTTGCAATTCTTGAAACCATTGCAACACTTATCAGTAAACCTAAATAATAAAGAACACCCCAAATGTATTCTGAAGTTGTACGAATGCCAGTTGCATGAAAAGCTTTTTTAGTATCAAAATAACCTTTCTGATGCGGGTGATTTAAAAATATATCAAACACTTTCCCAAAAATATATGGGTCAAGCATAGAAAAGCTTTGATTAATGGCCGCAAGTAATAAAGCCAGTGCCACAAGCCATTTAAACGGTTTTAAATATTGTAACAGAATTTTCATAAACGCAAATTAATTGTTTCTTTTTTCAGTTTATATTTCAGTAAAAAGCTATAGTTAGATAGTATTAACATAGTTATATAAAATTTGCATAAACCTCATCTTGGCAATACTTTAGATTTGCTCAAAAATTTTAAATGCGATTTTTAAGATTGCCCGTTATTGTATGTTTTTTGTTTATTTATTCTGCCTGTAAAAAAAATTCCACCTCGGTTGATTTAACACCAAGTTTTTATTTTTTAAATGGTGATACAACCGCATCTGCTTTTAATAATAACCTTATTTTATTTTCATCCTCAGATACAATTGTTGTGAATGTAATACTTTCTTCTACTTATCTTTTATCTTCAAGCGGTAATGTAACTGTTGATGTTGATGCTGATGCAATAACTTCCTATAATACAAACCATGGTACTAATTATCAGCCAATGCCTGCAAACGCATATAACTTTCCAACTACAGTTGCAACAACAATTACATCTATTTATGATACCATACCTGTTACCATCTATAAACATGCTTTAGATGCATCGCAGAATTATCTGTTGCCAATAAATATTATTAGTACAGGCGGAATTAATATAACATTAGGTGTTTCTGAAATTTATCTGCACACTGTAAATAGTGAATTAGCCGGTATTTATAATTCAAACGTTACAAAAATTATGTATAATGGCGATGCAGCAGACAGCAGCGTAAATTCTATCGATACTTTTACATTAACAAAAAGCCTGATGCCTATTGATTCAAATTTATCACAGCTTGATTATGCAGATTTAGGAAGTAACGGATGGAAATATAAGTTATCTTTTTCTTCAGATATACCAGGTAACCCTCCCGAATTTACCATTGGTGCTAATGATGTAATTCTTAGCTCTGTGCAAAGTTCATCTTTTAAAATTTTAAATTCTGTATACAATTCAACTACTAAAGCTATTTATATTAAGAGCAGTTATAAAAATACTTCCGGTAACGAGCGGATTATTGAAGAAACCTTAACGCTTAAATAATCTGCAGATTTATATCGAATTAAGATTTTCGCAAAGCCCATTTCCATAACTCTTTCCAGGTTGGTTTTTTACCATACATTAATATGCCTGTTCTGTAAACTTTACCGGCAAACCATGTGGAGCCAAGAAATCCTAACACAAGAAGAGCCATACTTAAAAGCAATTGCCACAATGGTACAATATCACCAATGCCATGAGAAATGCGCGCCATCATTACAATAGGTGAGAAGAGCGGGAACAAGCTGCCAAACACTGCAAGACCGCTGGTTGGCTCATTAACAGCTTTAGACATAATTACAATTCCAAAAATAATAGGCATTGTAATAGGCAACATCAGGCTTTGTGCATCTTGCGGGTCTTCGTTTACTGCACAGCCAACGCAGGCAAATAAAGATGAATACAGTAAATACCCGCCAATAAAATAAAAAATAAAGCAACCGATTATAAGCGGAAAATTTACATTACCAAGACTATTTAAAAAGCCACTGTTATGCATTGCATCTGCGGCTTTCATGCTGCCCGGCTCCATGCCTGATGAATGCATTTGATGAACAAGACTTGGAAATATAATTGGTAATAAAAAGTTTAATCCAATCATTAATATTATCCAGATAATAAATTGTACTAAACCAACCGCGCCAATGCCAAGTATTTTTCCCATCATTAATTGAAATGGTTTTACACTGCTTACAATAACTTCTGCAATGCGGCTTACTTTTTCTTCCATCACGCCGCGCATAACCATGGTACCATAAATAAATAAAACTATATAAATAAGAAAGCCTGAAATATAACCTACACCTGCACTTAAGCCTTGTTCATCATCAGAATTATTTTTGCCTTTAATATTTGAGAATTGAATATTGGCAGAGGTTTTTGCACTGTCAAGCTGTGCTTTTGAAATGTTTAGAGCAAGCAATCTTTGCTGTTCAAGTGCTGCATTTAATTTATCTTCAATTTTACCGCGAGACATTATGCCCACTGAATTTTCTGTAACGATTGGAATTGTTACTATATCTAAAATTTTTGCATTGGCAGGAATAATTGCATAGCCATTATACTTTCCGTTTTCAACCTGTGATTTTAGATCTTGTTGTGTTTGATGCTGTACAAAACTAAAATGAACGTTTTCATCGCCTTCAATTTTACCTTTAAAAATATTTGCATCATCATTTACGGCGATATTAAATTTCTCATCTGTGCTAACAGAAAAATAAATCATCAGCGCATAAAAGCCAAAGAACAATAAAGGCAGTAATATAGTAGTAAGTAAAAATGTTTTCTTTCTTACGCGTGTTAAAAACTCTCTTTGTGCAACCAATGAAATCTTACTCATGTTTATTAAGATTGTACTTTTTGAAATGAACGTGTAGCAGCTTTTGTGCCTTCAACCAATTGTATAAATATTTCGTTTAAAGATGGCAGTATCTCATTAAAAGCTTCAACGTTTATATTCTTATCAATGAAATATTTCAGCACATCATTGCTTTTAAAACCTTCATTAATTTTTACAGTAAGGTTATTTGCTCTTTCATCTACAACTTGAAACACATTTGTTTCTGAACGTGCAGCCACACCGCTTAACTGAATTTTATATTTATTTTCTTTAAACTCATTTTTTATATTTTGAACAGAACCATCTAATATTTTTTTACCAAGATTTACCAGCACAATATGGTCGCAGATTTCTTCAACCTGTTCCATTCTGTGCGTGCTGAAAATAATTGTGCTGCCACGTTGCGCAAGACCATAAATTTCATCTTTAATAAGATTGGCATTTACCGGGTCAAGTCCGCTAAAAGGTTCATCTAAAATAATAAGCTTGGGTTCATGTAAAACCGTAGCAACAAATTGTAATTTTTGGCTCATGCCTTTACTAAGGTCTTCAACTTTTTTGCTCCACCAGCTTTGCATTTCAAGTCGTTCAAACCAAAATTTAATTTTTTGTTTTGCATCATTTACGCTTAAGCCTTTCAATTGCGCGAGATATAAAATCTGGTCGCCTATTTTCATCTTCTTATATAACCCGCGTTCTTCGGGCATGTACCCGATTTTAGTAATATCTGTTAGCGGATCAAATTTTTTCCCATCAAAAATTATTTCGCCTTCATCAGGAAAAAAAATGCCTGTAATCATGCGCAGCAAAGTTGTTTTACCGGCGCCATTTGGTCCAAGCAAACCAAAAATATTTCCCTGTTCAATTGAAAAACTAATATCATCAACTGCTTTTTGCGTTGCAAAATATTTTTTAAGATGATGCAGTTCAAGAATATTCATTCAAAACAAATTTGGGCAAATGTAGAGGAATTAATTATGCAGGTTTCTATATACGTGTTGTAATAAATCAAACTATTTTTTTATTTTTTGAATGATGGCTGATGCAACTTTTTCTCCATCCATAGCAGCGCTTACAATACCGCCTGCATAACCCGCACCTTCGCCGCAGGGATATAAGTTTTCTATTTGTACATGTTGAAGGCTTGCTGAATCTCTCGGAATTCTAACGGGAGAAGAAGTGCGGCTTTCTGTTGCAACAACAATTGCTTCATTGGTAAAATATCCTTTCCCGTCAAACCGGGAGTGCATTTTTTTGCCAAATGCAATAAAAGCTTTTTGTAAAGATGAGTAAATGAAACCCGGTAAAACGTTTCTTAGGTCTGAGCTGTTAACGCCAGGCACATAACTGCATTTTGGTAATGAAGATGAAATTTTATTGTTACATAAATCAACCATTCGTTGTGCAGGCGCAACAAAGCTTCCACCACCTTCCTGATAAGCTTTTCTTTCTATTGATTGTTGAAAATACATTCCAAGTAAGTTAGCCGGAATATTTTTTCTCTTTTCATCGTAATCATTATACTTCTGTAAATCCATGTTCTGTATTTGCACCACAATACCGCTGTTTGCAAATGGGTTATTTCTTTTACTTGGGCTCCATCCGTTTACAACTAATTCGTCCGCATTTGTTGCAGCCGGTGCAATAATACCACCGGGACACATGCAAAAACTAAATATGCCTCTGCCTGCAACCTGTTCCACTAAACTGTAAGAAGCAGGCGGCAAATATTCATTGCGTGTGCTACAGTGATATTGAATACTGTCAATTAAAGATTGCGGATGTTCAACACGTACACCAAGCGCAAATAGTTTTTGTTCAATTAAAATATTTTTATCATTCAGTAAAATAAAAATATCTCTTGCAGAATGTCCTGTTGCCAATATGATAGCATCTGCTTTAAAACTATTTCCATCTGCGGTTAATACAGCACTTATTTTGTTTCTATCAATTTTAAAATCAACCACTTTTTTTTCGAATAAAAATTCACCACCATAATCTTCAATTTGTTTACGCATGGCTGTTATAATATGCGGCAGTTTATTGGTGCCAATATGCGGATGTGATTCGTATAAAATTTTTTCATCAGCACCGAACTGTACAAATAAATTTAAGATTCTATCAACGCTGCCTCGTTTATTACTGCGTGTATATAGCTTGCCATCACTGTAAGTGCCGGCACCACCTTCACCAAAACAATAATTACTTTCAGAATTAATAATACCTTCTTTATTTAAAATGGCGAGGTCTCTTCTTCGGGAACGTACATCTTTTCCTCTCTCTAAAATAATCGGTTTGATTCCGTTTTCAATCAATTTTAAAGCAGCAAATAACCCGGCTGGCCCAGCACCAATTATTAAAGCTGTATGTTTTGAATTAGTAACATCTTTAAATAAAGAAAGGTTAACAGTTCTTTTCACAAACGGCTCATTAATAAATGCAGTTACAGATAAGTTTATCATCACCTGTTTGCTGCGGGCATCGTAACTTTTTTTATTTATATTAAAACCGGTAATAAATAATTTGTCTATTGCAAGTAATGATGCAATATGTTGCAGTATAGTTCTATTATCAGATGCCTTTGATGGAAGTAACCTGAAAGAAAGATTTTTTTGCATTCATGCGCATTATAAAGTTGTATATTTGCAACAGGCAATCTTGTAACGATCGCTTAACAATTATACAATAAACTTCTTACGATATTTGCATTCTATTACTTAATTAAATGACAGATAAAATAACATTAACAAGGTTTCAAAAATTTCTGGCATTTGATTTGTCGTAAAAAAGATATTATACGTAAGTAGTCAATTTTCTCATAAGCAGTTAGTTTTGGTTGCGGCCCCTGTTTCTACAGGGGCTTATTTTTTTTAAACTACGGAGTTTTTCTTCTCTAACCTTCGCTTGAGAATAGCAGATGCGAAATAGCCAATCACACAACCAACTCCATCCGCAACCATATCAAAATAGTCAAAATCTCTTTCAAAGGCTATATATTTTTGAACATATTCCATTGCCACCCCATATAGAGCACAAACTATGGCGATATAAATCAACAACTTTTTTGTGGCATTGAACTTTTTAAAAATGAATGGAAAGCTGAACAGGAAAGTCATACCACCAAATAAACCGGCATGAACCCATTTATCAAAATAAATTAAATTTAAAAAACTTACAGATGGAATATCAGGCCCCGGCAAAACAAGCAGAACTGTAGTAATTATAAGCCATAAAATGGCCGGAAGGAATAAGGAAAATTTGAGCTTCACTTTTCGGACAAATGTAAAATAAAAAAGAACCGTAGAAAACGGCTCTTGATTATTCACCTTAAAACCTCTGTATTTTAACTCTTAGGCTATTGCAATACCAATAACATGAAATAAATTTAAAGCGAAGTGTTAAGAATACTTTTTTCATTTTTTGTTTTTAATTTTTTATTTCTATGAAAAGCTATTTGTTTATTGGTACCAACTTTATTAAGCTTATTTCATAAATCGTTTAAATCATGTACGATTAATAAGCCCTGATGGTTTACAAAAAAACTTGCGCAAAAAACCCCGCAGATAAATGCGGGATTCAAAAAAGATTTAATTTTTTTTTATGATACTTTACCAATAACAACCATATCTGATAATGTTGGTGTGGGACTTCCGCCTTGCTTTTCAAGTGTAACGGCAAATGCTTCTGCATGATTTATAACTTTCATTTTGCATAAGCCTGCACAATCAAAACCAATCATACCTGCATCAACAGGTTTACCATCAACTATTGCCCAAAGCTGGTATTGTTTTCCTTCAGGCAGTTTATCCATTTTATTTGAAAGCACATAAACTTCTTTTGTACGTGTATCCCAATAAACAGTTGCAATATTTTCTTCTTTACCTTTTACGCCGTTCATTTGAATCTTTACCATGTGCGGGTCTTCCATCATTCCCAGGCTTTGATTTATTTCATCAAGCTTTGTTTTATACGCTGCATTATTGGCCTGCAATGTATTGCGCTCCGTAAGCAGTGCTTGATATTTATCAGTTGAGTTTTTGAATGCTGAATAAAAATAAAAATTAAGACCGCTGCTTATTATAAGTAAAATAATTGCTGCAGCGGCAATGTACCTGGATAGATTAATATGATGAACTGATGCAGCATTAACTTGAGACGATGTAATATTTTTTTCTGATGAATTCGCTGCAAATAATATATTGTTAAGATTTGTTTTTACAGACGCATCGGGTTGTATCAAATCTTTGTTTGTCTGATTTTCTAATAAAATTTCAAAATCAAGAATTGCCTGTTTTATTTCCGTATGTTCTTTAGCCATGGCTTCTACCTCAGCAGCTTCTTCTGCTGTTGTTAATCCAAGAACATGACTTTCAATTATCCCGCTTTCTATATAATCTTTAATATTCATCTATCTTTTTAATAATCCTCTTAATTGTATAAGTGCATTGCGCAATCTTGTTTTTACTGTGCCTAAAGGCATATTTAAAAATTTTGAAATTTCATCTTGTGTATAACCCTGAAAATAGGCGAGCTCGATTAATATTTTTTGATCATCTTTCAAGTTTGAAATTATTTTACGTAAACCAATTTTATCTGTTTCAATATTAACTGTACTTGCCGCATTATATACGTTCTCTGTAAGTTCACGGTTTTGTTTTTGCGAATGATAGTCTTTACTGCGCAAAATGTCTATGCTTGCATTTCTTGAAATATTAACCATCCATGTAAACAATCTGCCCTTGTCCGGATTGTATTGTTCTATCTGCCGCCAGATTTTTATAAACACTTCCTGTAAAGTATCGTTAGCAAGTTCTTTGTCTTGCAGAATAGAAAGTATAACTGTGTATAGCGATGCAGAATAATTATCATACAAATAATTAAAAGCAGATTGTGTACGCTGTTTAAGCATACCTACAAGTTCAGCTTCATTGTATTTTAATTCCTGCATAAAAAGCAAAGACGCTTATAATTAGTGAACCATTTTTTCATACGCATCTGCATCGGAAAGCGCATCAATTTCTTTTGAGTCTGAAACTTCAATTTTTACCATCCAGCCTTCACCGTAAGGATCGGTATTAACCAATTCAGGGTTTTTGGTGAGTGCGCTATTTACTTCAATTATTTTTCCTGCAACCGGCATAAATAAATCGCTTACTGTTTTAACAGCTTCAATTGTACCAAACACTTCTTCTGCTGATAAATCTTTATCAACTGAAGTTATATCAACAAAAACAATATCGCCCAGTTCACCTTGAGCATAATCTGTAATGCCAATAAGCGCAGTTTTTTCATCAATTAATTTAAGCCACTCATGGTCTTTTGTATATTTTAAATCGGCGGGGAAATTCATGTGTGTTATTTTTGTTTTTTAATTGTCACATGTAATTCGGTATAAAAATTTTTATTTCTCTTACACAAGTTTTAATAAAAAATTTTATAGCTCATTTCATAGATTATTTTTAAGTACAAATATTCATTAAAAGAAGTTGACAACCTAATTCAACATACGCATTTTCATTCTTATATTTTTTAAAGGGCGATCATTTTGATCTTTTGGCACCGCAGCAATTTTATCAACTACATCCAATCCCTTTACCACTTCACCAAACACAGTATAATTCTGATCGAGAAAAGGTGTGCCGCCAATTGTTTTATAAATTTTGCGTTCCGCATCATTATAATAAAATCCTGTGTCTCCATTTTGACGAACACTGCATTCAACCTGGTTTAAAAAATTATCATCAGTTGGTTTGCCCTGCACAATATAAAACTGGCAATTGCTGCTCGCTTTTTCGGGGTTGTCTGTTCTCGCCATTGCCAATGCGCCTTTCTTATGAATTAAATTGTTTCTGAATTCAGCCGGTATCATATCGCCAGGCGCTTCACCATTACCAAGCATTGCAGCACTATCAGCATTTTTACTTTCGGGGTCGCCGCCCTGAATCATAAAATCCTGTATAACGCGATGAAATAAAAGACTATCGTAAAATCCTTGTTTTACCAGTTTAATAAAGTTATCCCGATGCAATGGTGTTGAATCATAGAGCTTAACAAGGATTGTTCCTAAATCAGTTTTTATTTCAACTAATCTTTCTTTGGAAACCGAAGTTTTCGGCGCAGGTTTTTTTACAATTTTTGTTTGCGCAAATAATCCATAACCACCTAAAATAAATAAAGCAGCCAATACAATTTTTCTCATGTTTTGATTTTAAAATTCCTGTTTTTCAAAATAAAATAAAATATGATCTTTTAAAAGATTTTCCTGTTCTATAAGTGAAATGCCTGATAAATCCTTTACCTGTTTAAAATGCGGCCAGCCATCTTTGTCTGTATGCGTTAATTCATAATAACCACTTTCACTTAACAGTGTGCATACAGCAACATGCATTAAATCCTGTTTTTGTTCTTTGGTAATTTTTTGTTTGATGAAACCGGTTTCCTGCATGCCGATTAAAAATAAAATGGCTTCCATATCAGGCTTTTTGCCAAAGCGCTCTGCAAGCTTTGCTTCAAGGTTCCACCATCGTTGCTGCAAATCAGAATCTACAAACATAAACTGCAAATATAACAGATGAATAATGCCTGCAATATTCTATTAAACGCTGTTATGGAATAATTGTTTTAATTACATTCTTTCTGCACGAACTGCCGTTCCATAAGCAAGCACTTCAGTTATTCCCTGCATCACTTCGTTTGCATCATAACGCATATTAATAATGGCATTGGCGCCTCTTTCTTCTGCATGTTGCAACATGTGTTGAAAAGCTTCTTCGCGTGCTTTCTCACATAAGTCAACATAAATAGAAAGTTTACCACCGAAAAGACTTTGAACACCACCTGCAATATTTCCTGCAATACTTCTGCTGCGTACGGTTATGCCGCGCACCACGCCAAGTGATTGTGTTATTTTATAACCATTCAATTCTATATTGGTAGTTACCATTGATTGATCAATCATGAAATAATTTAGTTTTTATAATAAACAACGAATATAATTTTTCTCTTGCGCTATTCACTTGCAAAAATATCTTTGCGCAAAGTAAATTAGTGTTTATGATACAGGTAAATGTGTTGCGCAATAATCCGCAGCTTGTAAAAGACAGACTTGCAATAAAAAATTTTAAGCAAACAGAGTTGGTTGATGATATTATTAATTTAGATGACGAACGCAAAAAATTGCAGGCGGAATTCGATTTATTACAATCAAAAATAAATGCTTCCAGTAAAGAAATTGGTAAGTTAATGAGTACAGGCAAGAAGGACGAAGCAGAACAATTGAAAACTTCTATTTCTGAATGGAAATCTTCCATCGAACCAATAAAAAAGAAAGCATTTGACATAGAAAAAAAATTGGAAGAAACACTTGTGCTTTTGCCCAATCTTCCATCTGAATTAGTGCCAAAAGGTTTTTCTGCAGAAGATAATTTAAACGTAAAAGAAGGTGGGCAAAAACCCTTACTTAACTCAAGTGCTTTGCCGCATTGGGAACTTGCAAAAAAATATAAGCTGATAGATTTTGAACTCGGCACAAAAATTACCGGCAGTGGTTTTCCGGTTTACACAGGTAATGGCGCAAAACTTCAACGCGCATTAATACAATATTTTTTAGATTATAATACAACCGCCGGTTATAAAGAAATTATTCCGCCGTTTATGGTAAACGCAGATAGTGCTTTTGGTACGGGGCAGTTGCCCGATAAAGAAGAGCAAATGTATTATGTGAATGAAGATGGTTTTTATTTGATTCCAACATCTGAAGTGCCTCTTACAAATATTTATCGTGATGTAATTTTAAAGCAGGAAGAGTTACCAATAAAAATGACGGCATATTCTCCATGCTTTAGGCGCGAAGCAGGCAGTTATGGTAAAGATGTGCGTGGTTTAAATCGTCTTCATCAATTTGAAAAAGTAGAAATAGTGCAAATTGTGCAGGCTGAAAAAAGCTATGAAACTTTAGATGAAATGGTAGCGCATGTTGAGCAGTTACTTCAATCACTTGAACTGCCTTACCGCATCTTGAGATTATGTGGCGGTGATATGGGTTTTGCCAGCGCGCTTACATATGATTTTGAAGTGTTCAGCGGTGCACAAAAAAGATGGCTGGAAGTAAGTAGTGTAAGTAATTTTGAAAACTTTCAAGCAAATCGTTTAAAATGCAGGTATAAAGATGAAAATAATAAGATGCAATTAGTGCACACACTTAATGGAAGCTCATTGGCATTGCCCAGAATTCTTGCATGTTTATTAGAAAATAATCAAACAGAAAACAATATTAAGCTACCGGAAGTTTTACAAAAGTATTTTGGAACAAATGAAATTAAATAACGTTTGAGTTTTCCAAAAAGATATGAAATTTTACTTCGTAATTTCTACTCTTACTTCATATTCTAATTCAACCGTATCATAACCTTTGTACCAACAGGAATTATATTATATAATTCTTCAACATCTTTATTACGCATACTTATACAGCCGTCAGTCCAGTTTCTAAAACGGTCAACCTGGAAATCCTCATGCGGCCAAGTGCCATGAATGCCGATGCCACCGCCAATTTTTGCATTTGCAGGAATTACTCCTTCACTTTTACGTTCATTAAATTTATCATAGCTTTCCTTGTTAGGATAATTGAGCATCATAAAGCGATCCCATTTAGGGTGCAGTTTTTTTTCAACGATAGTAAAGGTTCCTTCGGGTGTTTTTTTATCACCGGCGTATAGCTTATCACGCAAATCACTGCTGCCAAAAACAACCGGGTATGTTACCAGCCAGCCTTTGGTATCAAACACACTTAATTCGTATTTGGTTTTATCAATAACAATATAATATGGAGAATTAGAAAGTTTTGTTGGACAAAACGAAGCGCATAAAAACAGAAGTGCACACATCACAGCAGGCCACAACCAGTTTCTCATTACTTACGAAAATTTTTTTGAGGTGAATTGAAAAAATTATAACGAACAAGATTTTTTTTACGTGTATTAAACGCAAATTTTTTTCTTTTTTAAAAGTTAAAACTGCTTAAAAAATTTAAAGGATAAAGACATGGATCAGCCAGGAAGGTTTAACTGAAATTTTCAGCTTATTACTTTTAATCCACAGCAATCACAGGTAACCGGTTTTACAGGTATTATTGACCCATTATTATAAACGATTGCATCCGTAAATTCCCCTTCAACATGAGATGGAGCAACATTACAAAATTCAAGACAACATAAAGGGCATGTATGTTTTTCAGGATTTATTTTTACCCCAACAGTAAATGTATCTGTCTCGTCGTGCCTTTTATAACCGGCCGCAGGCCTCTTAAGTTGATCTTCTGTTTTCAAAATATTTATTTAATTCAGCAATAGCTGTAATGCTTTGGTATTAAGCGATCATTCTGGTTTAAATACTATACGTTAAGGTGAAACAAAAAGTATTAACAGCTAAAAGTTTTTTTCCACAAAAAGTGATTTAACTGTCATAAAAAGCAAAGCCCCGCTTTCGCAGGGCCTTACAGACTGAACAGGAATATAATTTTACCAGTTACTGAATCGTACACCTACTGTATATGGATACTGTTTTACCGCATTTTCAAACATAGGTTTTATACTATAACTGCCATATAAATGCACCGGACCTAAACCAAGTTCTGCAACATACGAAAAGCGCCAGGCATTGAGATTAAAATCGCCATGGTCTTTAACCTTTCCACGTTCATCACTTACCTGTTTTGTGTGGCTGCCAATTTTATAACCTGCACTAACGCCTGCGCTCAAGCTAAATCCATGATGGCTGCGAGGCGTTGGGTTTATATTAATCATAAATGGTATTGTTGCATAACCAACATATAATTTGTTTTTTGAAAAATCAACAGTATCACGAAAAATATAATCCGGATTATTGTGATAGGAAATATCATTCTTATATCTGAAATTGAACATTTCTAATCCCAAACCATATTTTAAATTAAGTACGCGGGCAGCAACGTTCAGCTTTTGCTGAAACAACCAGATATTTACGTTGGATGATTTTCCTGTTATTAATTTTAAATCACTTTTTTGAAAAGGTGCGCCTCCATTAGCGTTTAAAAAACTTTGGGCTTCAGGCGAGTTGTAATTGGTTTTATCATTATAGTTGGCAAAACCCAAATCAAAAATTAGATAATTAGTGCTGATGGTTTTGTGCCTGTGCGAATTCTGCGATTGGTATTCTTTTCTGCGTGGAATATTTATAATAGTATAATTCTCGCGTCTTGGCGGCATACTATCATAATTTGTATTGCCTTCTTTATGATTTCTTATAATAATAAAATTGCCTACATGTACTGTATCGCCATTATTATTGCCATTGCCGGTAGTATCTGTTTGCGAGAAACCTGCTAAACAACAGAGCATAATTATTCCTGATAATATAATTTTTTTCATGTTAAAGTTCTATTGATTGTTATTGTTGTTTCGTTTGTATTTCAAAATTGGCAACCTGCAGTTTGCCATCATCATTTGCAAGATTATCCTGTTTATTACTAAGTAATTGTTTTGCTTTTTTAAACAGGTTTTTTACTTTGTTTTTATTAAGGTCGAATGCGCCAACGTGTAATGAGTTATCATCGTCAGCAGTATTTATTTCTTTGTAGGCAACAGGATAAATTTTGTAGCTGCTATTGTTGTCTGTATTTCCATCAGCTTGCACAGAAGTTGTCTCTTCTCCATTGTCTTGTACGCTAAGAGGCTTGATGGATGAATTTTCAATTGCCACATCATTATTTTCTACTATGGGAGCTACATTTTGTTTTACAATATTGTTTTGATCAATTGGTTTATTATGAATTACATTTTCTTTTTGGGTTAATGGATGCTGTTCCGCAATATCATTTTCTTTTGTTACAGGTGTTGGCAGCACAGCTTTTTTCTTAACTGCTAACTTTTCTGCAGCATTTTTATTTTGTGTTGATGGAACTGTTTGCTGCGCCAGAGGTTCCTGTTTATTTATTATTGGTTTTTGAATTGTATCAGCAGAACTCGTAATTTTTTGCTGTGGTTTAATTTCTGTTGGATGCTGTATTGCAACTGTAACAATATGCTCGGGTTTTTGCAACAACCACCAACCAACTGCACAAACACCTATAAAAATCGCTGCCGCAGCTAAGCGCCACGAACGCATATAAACCGTTCTCTTTTTTTCCGTACGATACAAATCTTCTTTATTATCGTAGCTTATTGTTTCCGGAGTAAGAATAACCTGCTTTAAATTGATAAATTCCTTTTGCAACTTTGGATGCTGCAACACATACATTTCAACTTCTTCACGCTTTGCAATACTTAATTCATTATCTATATACAATAAAAAGTATTCTTCATAATTCGTTTCATTAATACTATTACCTTCTGTTCTCAGCAGTAATTCTTTATCGTTAAAGTGCATTTCTTCGGGCGTAGATTTCGTTTTCAACAACATTTCAAGCTCAATAGCAAGATCAGTATTTTGCTGCACGAAATCTTCTACTGCACGCTTCATTTCAGCATCAAGCTCGTTATCTGCATACAGTAAAAAAAATTCTTCGTAATTATTTCTGTTAATTGTTTCCATGTTTTACAGTTTAAACATTAAATCACATTTTCAGGTTTTACAAGGTAATTTCTCAGGTTAAGTCTTGCCCTGTGCAAATACACTTTAACCTGGCTCTCATTCAAACCTGTAATTTGTCCAATCTCTTCATAACTGTAGCCTTCATAATCTTTTAATAATACCAAACTTTTTTGTGTTTCATTCAGCGTATTCAGTGCGTCCTGTAAATTTTTTTTAAGGTTCGATACCGGCTCGCTGTATGTTTTTACTTCTGCTTTAAATTCATCTTTCAAAGAAATTCTTTTTATTTTTCTAATATGATCAATCATCTGATTATACGCCACCGTAAACAGAAAAGACTTTGATTTATCCGAGTTTACCGTTTCGCGGTTACGCCATAATTTTTCAAAAGCAGTTTGCACAATATCTTTTGCGTCTTCTTCATGCCGTAAATTTTTCACTATAAAGCGAAAAACATTATCGGCATATAAGTTTACGCAGTCATTGTAATCCCGTTCAGTCATAGTTGCCTTTTAAAAAGCTGTAAAATTAATATTCTTAAAACAGATTTATAGTTGTACGGCTGACGTAGCAAAAAGTTACAGTTTGCAAATGTTTTATTTAGAATGATGAACTGCCGAAATCGCTCATCGTTTTTATTACATTCGCGCAATGCAATTGATTGAAGTTAATAATGCGGCATCAGCAAAGGATTTTATTAAGGTAAATGTGCTGATGAATAAAAATAACCCCAATTTTATTCAACCACTCGATAACGAAGTGAATGATGTATTTGATACATCAAAAAATAAAAATTTTAAATATGGTGAAATAAAACGCTGGGTTTTAAAAGATGATAATAACAAATTAATTGGTCGTATTGCAGCATTTGTTCATTCAAAATATATAAATAAAGGAACGGATTTCGCAACCGGTGGCATTGGTTTTTTTGATTGTATTAATGATAATGCCGCTGCAAAAATTTTGTTTGATGCTGCGAAAATATGGTTACAAAGCAAAGACATGGAAGCAATGGATGGACCAATAAATTTTCTTGACCGGGATAAATGGTGGGGTTTAATGGTGGAAGGTTTTGAGCAACCACCTATTTATGGAATGCCTTACAATCCGCCATATTATGAAAAGCTGTTTGA
This sequence comes from Parafilimonas sp., assembly GCA_025927795.1. GTDB lineage: Bacteria > Bacteroidota > Bacteroidia > Chitinophagales > Chitinophagaceae > Parafilimonas. The sequence goes on from JAICKT010000012.1 coordinate 23,056, forward strand.
GAATTATGGGTTCAAAAATTATTATAAACAGTATTATTACGCAATGAGGGTAAAAGAGAAACTGCCCGAAAAATTTGCTGACCGCTATGCAAAATTCAAATCGAAGCCAGGTTATGATGCGCGACACATCAGCAAAAAAAACCTGGAAAAACATGCGCAGGAATTTGCTACAGTTTATAATGCAGCATGGGCGCAACACGGCGAAGCGAAAGAAATTTCTGCTAAAGATGTAATGAAGTTGTTTAATAAAATGAAAGCGGTGATGGATGAGCGCATTATTTGGTTTGCATATTATAAAGATGAACCCATTGCCATGTGGATTAATATTCCGGACTTGAATGAATACTTTAAACATTTTAAAGGTAAGCTCGGCGTAATTGAAAAACTGCGTTTGTTATGGATGAAAAAAAATAATACATGTAAAATTTTTACCGGCGTTGCTTTTGGTATTATACCTAAATTTCAGGGTTTGGGTATTGATTCATTTATGATCTATGAAGCGTCAATACCAATTCAAAGTAAAAATTGGTATGATAAATATGAAATGGGCTGGGCAGGAGACTGGAATCCTAAAATGATAAATATTTATAAAAGTCTTGGTGCTTCACAAAGCAGGTGCATGGTTACTTATCGTTATATTTTTGATGAAGAAACAAATCCTTTTGAAAGGCATCCTGTGATGGAATATAAATGAGTTTCGGGTTTTGAGTTTAATCTTATTTCTTCATCCACTCAATTGTTTGTTTTATTCCTTGCTGATAAGAAGTTGGCGTGAAATTAAAAGCCTTATCAAATTTTGTTGAATCAAACACATAAGCATATTCATTCTGGTAAAGCATTTCATATAGTTCTTTCATCAGCGGATTAAACCAGCTTATAATTTTTATCATAAACTTCGGGATTACCTGAATTTTTTTTGTTCCGTTTGTTTCATTCGCAATTAAATTAATAAATTCTCTGCTTGTTAATGCAGGTAAAGCAGTTGGCATGTGCCATGTTTGTCCGAATGCTTCATCATGTTTTGATAAAATGTATAAAGCTTTTGCAGCGTCTGTTGTATAGGTGTATGAATGCAGTAAATCAGCATTTACAAAGGTTTGCGGTGTTTTACCTTTTAGTAATTTATCGAAAGCAAGCACACCAATTACGCTTTTAGCACCGGCATTTGGTCCATAAAAATCTGCAGCACGTGCGATTAGAGCTTTAATGTTTCCTGTCTTTATTTCATTCAATAACATTGTTGCTATTTCTGCACGCACTTTCCCTTTTTTGCTTACAGGTTTAAAGGGCGTTTCTTCTGTCATTGCTGTATTTGTTTTTCCGTACATGTAAACATTATCGAAAAAAACAAGTTTTGCATTTGCGGCTTTACAGGCATCAATTGCGTTGCGCATAATCTTTGGCCATTTTTCGCGCCACGCATTTATATTATAATCCAGGCCAATTAAAAGATAAACTACATCCGAGCCCTGAACTGCTTTTAGAACTTCGTCATAATTTGTTGCATCGGCAGATACTGTTTCTGCATTGTTAACCGGTTTAGGGTTGCGTGAAATCAATCTTACTTTTTCATTATTAGAAATTAGTATGGGAACTAATTCGTTGGCTATGCTTCCGTTTGCGCCAAGTATTGTGTGTAACATTGTAGTTGGCTATTATAATTATCTCGATAAGATTGCAAATTGACTATTGCAAATTTCAAAAATGAAGAAACTTACAACTCAATCTGCAATTAAAAATTTGCAATTTTAAATTATCCTATTGCCTGTTTTAAATCTTCAATTAAATCATCTGCATCTTCAATTCCTATGCTTAAACGAATCAGCGAATCCTTTAAACCGTTTTTAATTCTTTCTTCTTTTGGTACCGAAGCATGCGTCATCGTTGC
>JAICKT010000644.1 GCA_025927795.1 Parafilimonas sp.
ATTGATGCTGTACAGCAACTCATCAATCAACATAAAAACCAAATTGCAGCTATAATAATTGAACCTGTTGCCGGCAACATGGGTTGTATTTTGCCACAGCAAAATTTTTTAGAAGACTTAAGAAAAATTTGCACAGAAGAAGATATTGTTTTGATTTTTGATGAAGTAATGTCAGGCTTTCGATTAGCACAAGGCGGTGCACAAGAACGTTTAAAAATTGATGCTGATTTGGTGACATATGGAAAAGTGATTGGCGCAGGAATGCCTGTTGGTGCATTTGGCGGTAAGTTTGAAATTATGCAACACATTGCACCGCTTGGAAATGTGTATCAGGCAGGAACATTAAGCGGTAATCCAATTGCAATGATTGCGGGATTTACATTACTAAATCATTTAAAAAATAATCCAGGTATCTATAAAGAGCTTGATGAAAAAGGTGATTATTTAAGAAAGGGTTTGTTTGATGCTTTTGATAAAGCAAATATTCCTGTTACAATAAATCAAATCGGTTCTATGATTTCTGTTTTCTTTACACATCGAGCCGTGAACAATTTTGCAGATGCATCGTCATCAAACATTACTATGTTTAATAAATTTTTTCATGCAATGTTGAATGAAGGAATTTATTTACCGCCATCAGGTTATGAGAGCTGGTTTTTAAGTAATGCATTAAGTTATGATGATTTGAATGATACAATTGCTGTCGCAGCTAAAGCAGCGAGCAGTTTATTATGAGGGAATTAGATAATTTATGAATTTAGATACTAATCAATATTACAATTGTTTAACTTTTGCTTTCATATGAAGGATCTTCCCGTGAAATGAACGTACTCAAACCCTTATTATCAGCCGCAAGCTTTTTCATTGTTTCAATTGTTTTAATTCCTGCACTTGCATAGGTATATTTATATATTTCGCCACTTTTAAACAGTACAACAATATAATCTTTACCTGGCTGGTAACTTTTAATGCCGGAATTCTTACCGCTTTTGCTTTTATAAGGCAGCATATCTTGTTTTATTTATCTCCACAATAAAAGTGCCGCCGGTTGTTGCTCTAATAGCATTACATTTTTGTACGTTTGCCGCTCTAATTTTCATGCATGAAAAAAATCAACTGGAAAAAAATAACACCACACCTTATTGCAATAGGCGTTTTTTTAGTTGTGGCTTTGGTTTATTGTAAGCCTGCATTGCAGGGTAAAGTGTTACAACAATCTGATGTAATACACTGGAAAGGCATGGCAGAAAATTCCATGAAGTATAAAGAAACACATGGCAATTATCCATTGTGGACAAACGGAATGTTTAGTGGCATGCCTGCTTACCAAATTGCAATGGATCCGAAAAATCCTTTTAATATTATTTATCTGCATAAAGTTTTCTCTTTATTTCTCGGAAAACCCTTCATGTTTTTCTTTTTATTGTGCATCGGGTTTTATTTTTTAAGCCAGGTATTTAATGTTGATTACAGAATTGGAATTTTAGGTTCGCTTGCTTATGCTTATGCATCATTCAGCTCAATACTAATTGTTGCAGGTCACGAAACACAGGTGCAGGCGATGGCTTATATGCCTGCATTACTTGGCGCAATTCTATTGGTGTATAAAAAAAGATATTTAATTGGCGCAACATTAACGGCC
>JAICKT010000591.1 GCA_025927795.1 Parafilimonas sp.
ATAAGCGCCCTGTGCAAGGCAGCCGGTATAAATCTGTTCGATAATCATAACATATAATTTAGATGTAAAACTATCTTGCTGCAATGAATTTGTTTGTGACAGAAATCACCGGAAACATATAAACTGATTGTAGAAAACAATCTTACATTCATTATAACTGCAAAATCAAAAATTTACTATCAATTATTTGCTGATAAAAATCATATCCTGTTATAATCATGGTCATATTCTTCACATAAAACACATCAGAAATTTATGCTACAATAAAATTTCAAATAATGAAAGTTATTCTTGCGCCTACAGATTTCTCGAAGTCTTCCATCAATGCAGTTAATTATGCTGCAGACATGGCTGTTGCAATCAAAGCACAGTTAGTATTGCTTCATGTTGTACAAATAGGGATGATATCAGAGTCATCGGTAGATCAATTCCAGCTTGAAGAAGATGCACTTGAATACATGCAGCCTAAAATGCAATTGTTGAAAAACAAGCTTGAAAAAAGAACAAAGAAACAGGTACAGATTTTTACAAATGTAACCGAGGGAAATATAAACCCTACAATACAGGAAGTTAGCGACAATAAAAAACCATTTGCAATAATTTTAGGACCGAATGATGAAACTGGTATAGAGAGATTTTTCTTAGGTAGTGTTGCGCTGCATACCGCAAAACATTCTGCGTATCCTGTTTTAATTATTCCTGAGCGAGCAAAATTTACATCTGTGTCAAGTATAGCTTTCGCGTCTGATCTGTACCTGCAAAATGCAACAACGGTTCTCAAAACTTTAAAGGAGTGGCTTAAAGTGTTCCAGGCAAAATTGAATGTGATAAACATAAATGAGAACGAGAGCTTTGAACCGGAAAGAACCAAAGATTTTAATGCTTTAAAAAAACACCTGAACAATTATGATGTTTATTTTAATTATATAGTTAATGATTCTGTGCCTGAAGGAATTTTTAAATATATAAAAAAGAATAAGCCGGATATGATTGTGTTGATGTATCATAAGAAAACATTGTTGCACCGGCTTGCTTTCAGAAGCGAGTTTAAAAATATTGTTGTTCATGCAGCAACTCCGCTTCTTGTAATACCCAATTAAAGGCATGGTTGCAGTAAACTGATTAAGTTCAGGTTTTTAGCTGACTGCAATCATTAAAAAACACTCAACACGCAAATAATTTTGTTTAAACATTTTAATAATTTAAAAATACATTTTATGGCAACAAATGCATTAACTAAAAGAACAAACGTGCTTCCATCATTCGTAAACGATTTTTTTAAACCTTGGAATGACTGGTTTGACAATGGCTTTGAAAAAACACTTTCTATTCCTGCTGTAAACATTACTGAAGTAGATGGACAGTATAATGTTTCGGTAGCCGCGCCCGGTATGAAAAAAAATGACTTCAAAATTGACCTGAATGGAGACATACTTACCATTAGCGCAGAGAAAGAAGAAACAAAAGAAGACAAAGACAAACATTACAACCGCAGAGAGTACAATTATTCATCCTTCAGCCGCTCATTCACTTTACCTGAAGAAGTTGAACGTGAAAAAATTGAAGCAAAGTACGAAGATGGGGTATTAAACCTTGTATTACCAAAGAATGGTGTTGCAAAAGCCGCTGCCAAAACTATTGCGGTTAAATAAAGATTTGTGGGGGATGTTTATGTTTTGCCCTCGCCCAAATAGGTGAGGGCATTTTTGTTTAAAGTTGTAACTATGATTAAGCAGTTTATTTTTTCTGTTTTATTTTTTTCTTATGCTTGTATGTTGCAGGCGCAAAAAAAAGACGCCTATGAATTACATTATCCTCAACTGGTATCAGCATTTTATACGTTGATTAACCAGCAAAATTTTTGGATAGATAGTACACGATCATCATTAAGAAAAGATTTTATAAAAGTTATAGACAGTGCTGCGAATTGGGCGCTCGATGCAAATGATTATCATGATAAAGAATTGCACCAGCTTTCAGAAATAACTTTTACAGAAAAAGATTCTGTTGCTGCCAAACGTTGTGAACTGATTTTTAC
>JAICKT010000467.1 GCA_025927795.1 Parafilimonas sp.
AAAACCTGCAGTTTTGCAAGAGTAGTTTTTTTCGTCATAAACAGGGGGGTATTAATTAAAATTTTAATTTATAATTAAATATAATCGCTTTTATTTCAAACTTTTTTAATTGTGTCTATTATGTCTATAAAAAAAATCTCATATTGTTTTAGTTATAAACGCAGTTCAAACATTACAGGAGTAAATAACAGGCTGCATCTGCAGATCATTAATCATTTACTTGCAGAATTCTGCCTGTATATTATTTAACTGTTGGCATGTTTTTTATCGTTGGTTATATAAATATTTTGAAATAGCATGAAGAAGAAGTCCAGAAAATTTCGTTTTGCAAGAGTACATAAAATTTTTATTATAATTATCGTAGTGTTGGTTGTATTAAGAATTTTACTTCCATATATTCTTTTAAAGTATTGCAATAAATCTCTTTCTGAACTAAAAGGATATTATGGTCATATACAGGATATAGATGTTTCCCTATATCGCGGAGCTTACCAGATTAATGATATGTATTTAAATAAAGTTGATGCCTCAACACATAAGGAAACAGATTTTTTCAAAGTAAATAATATTGATTTATCTGTAGAATGGAAAGCCCTTTTTCATGGCAGGCTTGTTGGCGAACTTGTGTTCAATTCGCCCAAACTGATTTTTACAAAAGACAGAACAGAAATAAGTGATGTAAAAAAAGATACTAACGACTTTCGCAAGGTGCTTAAAGACCTTATGCCTTTAAAAGTAAACCGGTTTGAAGTAAACAACGGAAGCATACATTATGTAGATGCCGGCGCAACACCAAAGGTTGACATTTCAGTTGAGCAGGCACATGTTTTAGCGGAAAATCTTAAAAATGTTGAAGACAATAAAACAGAACTTCCATCTCCTGTAACAGCTACCGGAAATGTTTACGGCGGCACACTTTCATTAAATATGAAAATGGACGCTTTGGCAAAAAAAACCAGGTTTGATTTAAATACCGAAATAAAAAATGCAAACCTTGTATCATTAAACGATTTTTTAAAAGCATATGGTGGTTTTGATGTAAACAAAGGAACATTTGGATTGTACACCGAATTTGCTGCAAAAAATGGTAAGTATAAAGGATATGTAAAACCTGTAATTAAAGACCTTGATGTTGTTGGACCGGAAGACAGAAAAGATAAATTCTTTCAAAAAGTATGGGAAAATATAGTTGGTGCAGCAGGCGAAATATTGAATAATCCAAAGAAAAATCAGATCGCAACAAAAATACCAATTGAAGGAAACCTTGCAGGTTCGAATACAGACATTATTGAAATGATTTGGGAGTTGCTGCGCAATGCATTTATACAGGCGCTAATGCCAAGCATAGATAACCAGATAAATATAAATTCTTTAAACACATCTTCAGACGATCACAAAAGCTTACTGCAAAAAATTTTTGGTGGCGGTAAAGACAAAGACAAAAAGGAGAAACCAAAACATTGATATATTCTGTTTTAAAGCACCCATGGTTTATGTTGTCATGTTACTATACAATATTGTTGTCGTTACTTCCATTTAAAAATAAAATCATCAAAATTATTTTACACCTGTTATCATAATGTGCCTATTTGTTTTTTTATGACAACTGTACATGCACAAGCACCGGTTTTTAATTTCAAAAAACACCCGGTAGCAGCGATAATGATTTTAGGTTCTGCACACAGTTCGACAAATGATAAGGAGTAATTTTATAGCCGATAATTAAGCAATCTTTAATGAAGTGGATAACAAGAGAACGACCTAAGATTGACAGGATTGCCTGCCCGTGGCTAATAAAAAATTTTGTTGACAAAGAAGCAGAATTTATTTATGTGCCTTTCAACGAAGTTGTTAAAAAAGCAAAAGAATTAAATGCTATTCCGTTTGACTTACCTGATGTGGAGTTTACACATTATGAAGACGAATGCACGTTCGACTACATCGTAAAAAAATATAAAATAAAAGACCCTGCCATTTCAATCATTGCAACTATCGTACGTGGTGCAGACACCGACAGACACGACATTGCTAAAGAAGCCGCAGGACTTTGGGCTATCTCTGCAGGACTTTCTTATAACATTACTGATGATTACCAATTGCTAAAAGCAGGAATGATTATTTATGATGCTTTGTATAGTTGGGCAACACATTTGTACAATCAAAAACATTTGCAGAATAGTCCGTTTGAAAATTTGTTGCATGAGGTTTATGAAAAATTTTTGAAATCAAAGCATACACACAAACAAAAAGTTCCTGACTGGGTGAAAGAATTAAAAAATATTATTCAAGATCAAATAGACACTCAATTTACATTCGACCTTAAAAAAATTTCAAGTGATTTAGAATTGAACCCTTCTTACTTATCCAGAGAGTTTTCAAAATATTTTGACGACATGAATTTTGGTGAATACATAAGAAAAATACGCATAAATAAAGCAATTGATTTCATCAAAAATTCAAACTACTCACTCACAAAAATTGCTTACCTCACAGGCTTTTCAGATCAAAGTCATTTCACACGCATATTTAAACAACATACAGGCAAAAGTCCTTCTGCTTACAAAAAAGAATTACAAAAAAGTAAACCAAATACAAAAGGTTAATTCTGTACAATTCCACATTTGCCTCTTCAAATAAATTCGCATTTCAAGAAAAAAAATGCAAACCGGCAAGACCAAAAAAGAAATTGCAGAAAGCCAGGCAGTGGTTATAAATGTTACTGCAACAATTCCATATTCTTTGCGTCAACTCGTTTTGTATTTTTTAAAACTTGGTTATGCAGGCTTCGGCGGACCTGTTGCATTGGTTGGTTATATGCACAGAGATTTGGTTGAAAAAAATAAATGGATTTCAGAAGAAGAATACAGAGAAGGTTTAGCATTGGCACAACTTGCACCGGGACCACTTGCCGCGCAGCTTGGAATTTATTTAGGTTTTGTTCATTACGGTGTAATTGGTGCAACATTGTGCGGACTTGCATTTGTTATTCCTTCTTTCATTATGGTTGTTGTAATTGGCATCGTTTACAAAATGTATGGCGGACTTCCGTGGATGCAAGCTGTTTTTTATGGAGTGGGTGCAGCAGTTATCGGCATTATTGCAATGAGCAGTTACAAGCTCACAACAAAATCGGTAAGTAAATTAAACACTGATGCAATTAAAAAAAATTGGCTCTTGTGGTTGTTTTATTTTATTGCTGCAGCAATTACAATTATTACTCAAACAGAAGAAATATTATTGTT
>JAICKT010000528.1 GCA_025927795.1 Parafilimonas sp.
GTTGAAACGTAATTTTTTTATAAAAGCTATCGAGTGAAACACCACTGTAAGCTTTGGCAAAACCATTTGTCGGCAAAGTATGATTTGTGCCTGAAGCATAATCGCCAACTGCTTCCGGTGAATAATTACCGATAAAAACAGAACCCGCATTTATAATTTTTTCAGACAATTCAACAGCTTCATTGCAAGCGATAATTAAATGTTCGGGCGCATATTCGTTAATCAATTCAATCGCTTCATTCAATGTTTTAACTAAAATTGCTTTACTATTTTTTAAAGATTGTTCAGCGATTTCTTTTCTTGGCAAATCAATCAACTGTTTTTTCAAACACAGATTTATTTCTTCGATTACTTTTTCATTATTACTGATTAATAAAACCTGCGAATCTTTTCCGTGCTCGCACTGCGATAATAAATCTGCAGCAACAAATTCTGCATTGCAAGTTTCATCAGCGATAATGGCAACTTCAGATGGACCTGCAGGCATATCAATTGCAACACCTTCTGATGCAATCAACATTTTTGCATAAGTAATAAAGCGATTTCCGGGACCAAAAATTTTATACACTTTTGAAATTGATTCAGTACCATAAGCCATTACAGCAATTGCCTGAGCACCGCCAATTTTATATATTTTATTGATGCCGATTTCTTTTGCAACAAATAAAATTGCAGGGTGTACTGTTCCATCTTTTTGCGGAGGTGTGCAAATAATAATTTCTTTACAACCCGCAATTTTCGCCGGCACAGCGAGCATAATTAATGTTGAAAAAAGAGGCGCTGTTCCACCGGGAATGTATAAACCAACTTTTTCTATTGGTACAGATTTTCGCCAGCAGGTTATTCCCGGCATTGTTTCAATCTTTTTTACTTCTTCTTTTTGCGACTGATGAAATGTGTTGATATTTTTTATTGCAATTCTAATTGCTGTTTTTAGTTTCTCGTCAAGTGTTTCAGCAGTTTTCCACTCGTCATCTTTCACTTTAAAATCATTCAACTCAATTCCATCAAATTGCTTTGTATATTTTTTTACAGCATCATCTCCGTTTGTTCTTACATTATTAATTATTGATTGCACTTTTTCTTTTATATCAGCAAAATCCTGCTGCGGGCGCTCTAAAATTTTATCCCAATTTTCTTTCGCCGGATATCTTGTTACCTGCATCATTATAAAATCATTTTTTCTATAGGCGCAATCAAAATCCCCTCAGCACCATTTTCTTTTAAACTTTCAATCACATTCCAAAAATCATCTTCGTGCACAACTGAATGCAATGAGCACCAGCCTTCAATGCCAAGCGGCAATACCGTCGGGCTTTTCATCCCCGGAATTATTTTGCAAACCGTTTCAAGATTTTCATTTGGAACATTCAGCAAAATATATTTGTACTTCTTTGACTTTTTTACCGCTTCAATTCTGAATAATAATTTTTCAAGGACAATTTTTTTTTCATCCGAAATATTTTTGTTTTCAATCAACACGGCTTCAGAATTAAGAATCACTTCTGTTTCCTTTAAGCCGTTTGAAAATAATGTACTGCCCGAGCTTACCAAATCGCAAATTGCATCAGCCAAACCCACACCAGTTGTAATTTCAACTGAACCACTTATCTCATGAATTTCTGCAGTGATTTTATTTTCATCTAAAAATTTTTGCAGCAAATATGGATAGCTGGTTGCAATTTTTTTATTCTGCAAAAAAGAAACATTCGCATAATTTTCGTTGCGCGGAACGGCGATAGAAAGCCTGCATTTTCCAAAACCAAGCTTATCAATTATCTCAATGTCTTTATGCGTTTCAAAAACCACATTCTCACCAACAATTCCAACATCAGCAACAGCGTCTTCTACATACTGCGGAATATCGTCATCACGTAAAAACAAAATCTGCAAAGGAAAATTGATGGCTTCATTCAGCAATTTGTTCATGCCGTTTTGCAATTCAATTCCGCATTCTTTTAATATCGAAGTTGAATCGTCGTACAACCTTCCTGATTTTTGTAAAGCGATTTTTAGTTTCATATCATATTATTAAAACAAAAAAGGCTCACTGTTTAGTAAGCCTTTTTGATGGTTATTTATTACATACAATCACAGCTTACCCATGTAAGGATAAATGATGATGGTGATGTGTATGTGTGAAATTCTTCATTGTTATGAGGTGCAAATGTAAGCATCAAAATGAAAAATCAAAATCAAATTTAAGTATTGATAAAAAACTGTCGTTATTGGTCTGACGCTTTTGAAGCGTCTGACCAATGTATGTCGCATCACATTCTTATCTTCGTCGCATGGAAGAATTGTTACAGCAAGTTGACCTTTATAAAAAAGAGATAGAAAATTTTATTGGTGAGAACGGAGATTCAGCAGAAACTTTTCGCATAAAATTTCTTGGCACAAAAGGGATTGTAAAAAACCTGATGCAGGAAATGAAAAATGTACCGAATGAAAAGAAAAAAGAGGTTGGACAAATTCTAAATAGTTTAAAACAATTTGCTGAAGAAAAATATGAAACGCTAAAGCAGCTATCAGCTAATAGCCATCAGCCATTAGCTGATACAATTGATTATTCTTTGCCGGGCGATGAAATTAATATTGGAACAAGACATCCTTTAAGCCTTGTGCGCAATCGTATTGTTTCTATATTTAGTCGTTTAGGTTTTACGTTGGCTGAGGGACCAGAAATTGAAGATGACTGGCA